>NZ_JBFRGM010000017.1:0-118394 GCF_052115345.1 Mesorhizobium sp. 2RAF21
CCGGCGAGGAGCGGGCGGTGGTCAAGGGCGGCGAAGTGAAGATCGCCACCGTGATGTCCGTTACCCTTTCGACCGACCACCGTGCCGTCGACGGTGCGCTGGGTGCCGAACTGCTCGGTGCCTTCAAGCGCATCATCGAAAACCCGATGACGTTGCTGGTTTAGGATTGGCGCGACTCTCCCTTCTCCCCTTGTGGGAGAAGGTGGCTCGGCGCGCAGCGCCGAGACGGATGAGGGGTGTTGGAAGAAACGAGGCGGTGCAAAATTCGCCTCGATACCATCCTAAATTCGGAGAGGTTGCACTCCATCCAGCACCCCTCATCCGACCTCACCTTCGGTTCGGCCACCGTCTCCCGCAAGGGGAGAAGGCAAGAGCGCTTATTCCTTCGCCTAACCCTAAAGCTTGAAACCCAGCCCGTTCAGCGTCTGCGCGATTTCAGTCCAGTTCGCGCAAGCGGCATGCGCGCCTTGCGCCTTCAGCTTCTCGCCATGGCCGGCAAAGGTGTGTCCGCCGCCGGTGTAGCCGATCGCGATCATGCCGGCAGCCACCGCGCCCTGCACGCCGAAGGGCGAATCCTCGATCACCACGCAGTTGGCCGGGGCCACGCCCATCTTCTCGGCGGCGTGGAGAAAAATGTCCGGCGCCGGCTTGCCGCGCTTGACCATGGAGGAGGAAAAGATCGCGTCGCCGAAATGCGGCGCCAGGCTGGTCACGTCGAGGCTGTGATGAATGCGTTCCAGCGACGAGGACGACGCCACGCAGCGCCCCGTCTTCAGTGTGCCGAGGAACGGCGCGATGCCGTCGGTCGGGTTGAGCTTTTCGCTGAACAGGTCGCGGGTCACCGTCCACAGGTCGATTTCCTGCTCCGGCTTAAGGTGATGGCCGGTCAGTTCCTTGATGCGGATGATGATGTCGGCCTGCTTCATGCCGACGCATTGGGCGATGATGCCGGGGCCGACGCCGCTCATGCCATGCTTTTCGTAGACGCGCTCATAGGCTTCCGCGGCCAGCGGCTCGCTGTCCACCAGAACGCCGTCGCAATCGAAGATGATCAACTGTTGTGCCGTCACGCCGTGCCTCTAAGCATCCGATGATTTCGGCACATCGCTATCGGCAATGAGACAAATGTTCAAGCTTTGCGTTCAGGCGCGACGACTGATTTCCGGCTTAGTTTTCGTGTCGAGCGCAGTGCGCATCGCCTGCCTCGACTGCGCGCTGTCGGGCATGATCCAGTTCGGCTCGGCGCCGAGGAAGCGGTCGAGGAAGGCCACCGCATAGGCCGGCATCTCGGTCACGTTCTCGCGATAGGACCACCAGGTGCGCAAATCGTCGGCGCACTGGTCGATGGTCGGGGCGTGCCCGAACTCCTGCTCGTGCACGGCCGCGATCGCCGACACGCAATAGTTGGTGTAGAGGAAACCTTCCGGCCAGAACCGCACGATCTCGGCCATGCCGGCGTCGACCGGCGGCAGGTCGGGCCGTTCGCCGGCGCCGACAACCTTGACCGGGTTCTGGCGGATCAGTTCGCGCAGCACCAGCCCGGCGGCGAAGATGATGAAGTCGGCGCGGTTCACCTCGGCGAAGCGCTTCTGCGCGTCCATGATCTCGATCCAGTCGAGAAAGGCCCTGGTCAGCCTGGTCTCGTCGATCTCGAAACGCAGGCCATAGGTCGCTTCCACCGAATGCGCGTTGGCGCGGAACGTCGCCCTGAACCAGCGCAAGCGCCGCAGCTGATGGCCGAGGTCCGGCATCAGCGCCAGTTCGTCTTTGAATCGCAGGTCCATGCACGTTCGTCCTTTGCCAAAGACAGTAGCACAGGCGCCGGCGTCTCCAAATGTCGTGGATCACCGGCCTTCATGCTTTCTCGAAAAATCATACATATTGACATTAAAGAAAACAAATGTTCTCTAACTTCATCCTGACGCCGGCGTAGAAAGTCGCGGGCTTCAGGGGCTTGGGAGGAGACGTCCTGATGGCAATCTGGCAGTGGGCCTTGCTTTCGCTCGCGCTCGTATGGGGGCTGCAGTCCCTCGGCGTATGGCTGCAGATGCGCCACTATTCGGATGTCTTCAAAGGCATCACCCAGAAATATGCCGACGGCTTCGTCGGCGCCGGCAACCATCGCGGCCGCTTCGCCAGGGGCACGATCGTTCTGGTGGTGGTGACGCCCGACCTGATCGTGCGCCGCCTGCTCGTCATGAGCGGCCGTTCGGTGTTCGCCAAGTTCAAGCGACATGAAGAATATGAGGGCGTTGCCCTCGACCGTATCCGGTCCAATCCCGCGATCAAGGGAGAGGGGGAGCCCGGTGTGGCCGAGGCCGTGAAGCGGGCGATCGAACAGATCGACCGGGCACGGTCGGAGCCGGGAAGGAAGCCGGGTCTCGCCGGCTTGAAGACAGTCAGCGCATAGAGCGAACACCACCGCCGTTGGGGACAGACGGCAGGCGGTCCAAGGAGGAGATATGTCTGTAATTTCATTGTTGGCGCAGCACGCCGACATGGCCGTCCAGCACCTGCATGTCGCGGGTGCTGTGGTCCAGGACGCGGCCTTGCACGGCAAGCTCGCGGTTACCCATGCCAGCGACAATCTCGTCGTTCTGGCGCAGGCCGACGCCGGCCCGATCACGGTCGAGCAGTTCAAGGAAAAGCTCAACGAAGTCGCCAAGGAGGAGCAGCTCGGCTGGCTCACCGCCATCGGCAAGTACTTCATCGGCATCTTCCAGAAGGGCGGCGAGGTCTTCGCCGGCTTCGTCACCGGCATCATCCCGACGCTGGTCGTGCTGATGACTGCCTTTTACGCCGTCACCGAGCTGGTCGGCGAAGAGCGTGTGCACGGGCTTGCCCGCGGCGCCGGTCGCATCGCGCTCACCCGCTACACGGTGCTGCCGCTGCTCGCCGTCTTCTTCCTCACCAACCCGATGGCCTATACGTTCGGCTCCTTCCTCGAAGAGAAGCACAAGCCCGCCTTCTATGACGCGGCCGTGTCTTACGTGCACCCGCCGCTCGGCCTCTTCCCGCACATCAATCCGGGCGAATATTTCGTCTGGGGTGGCGTGCTGGTCGCCCTGCTCGAGCTTGAGAAGAAGGGCGCCGTCGTTGCCGGCTACCACATCAAGGTGGCCATCTGGTACGCCATCGTCGGCCTCGTCGTCATCCTGCTCAAGGGCATGCTGACCGAGCGCATCACCGCCATCATGGCACGCCGCCAGGGCGTCGAGCTGTAAGCGGCGGGGAGGACATCATGGCAAAGACCTACAAGGCCGTAAAAATCTCCAGGGGCTCCGGAGGCTGGGGCGGCCCGCTCGTCATCGAGCCGACCGCGCAGCGCAACAAGGTCGTCTCCGTCACCGGCGGCGGCATCCACCCGATCGCCCAGCAGATCGCCGAGATGACCGGCGCCGAAGCCGTCGACGGCTTCAAGGCGCCGCCGATCGAAAGCGAAATGGCTGTCGTCGTCGTCGATTGCGGCGGCACCGCGCGCTGCGGCGTCTATCCGCGCAAGCGCATTCCGACCGTCAATCTGACGCCGGTCGGCCAGTCCGGGCCGCTCGCCCAGTTCATCCAGGAAGACATCTATGTTTCGGGCGTCAAGCCGGCCAACATCGTCATGGCCGACGGCTCCGAGGCGGTAACCACTGCAGGGGGAGCAGCGGCCATGAATTCGAGCAACAGCAATTCGCCTTCGGCGGCCGCCCGGTCCACCGAGATCGAAAACGGCGGCGGTCTTGTCGGGCTGATCTCTTCGATCGGCCGCGTCATGGGCCGTGTCGTCGGCATCTTCTTCAATGCCGGCCGCCGTACCATCGACCAGGTGGTGCGCAACGTCCTGCCGTTCATGGCCTTCGTCACCATGTTGATCGGCCTGATCCTCTATACCGGGATCGGCGACGTTCTGGCGCAACCGATGGGTCCGCTGGCCAACAACATCGTCGGCCTGCTGATCATCTCGGCCATCTGCGGCCTGCCGTTCCTGTCGCCCATCCTGGGGCCAGGCGCGGTCATCGCCCAGGTCATCGGCGTCGCCATCATCGGCCCGCAGATCGCCAATGGCACGATCTCGCCCGCAATGGCGCTGCCGGCGCTGTTTGCCTATAACACCCAGGTCGGCTGCGACTTCGTTCCGGTCGGTCTGGCGCTCGGCGAGGCCAAGCCCAAGACGATCGAGATCGGCGTGCCGGCGGTCCTCATCAGCCGCCAGATCATGGGTCCCGTTTCCGTGCTGCTTGCATGGGTAGTCAGTCTGCTGGTCCTGTAACGAAAAGAAGGAGTTTCGCCGCATCATGACGGTTCTGTTGGAAACGCGGGTAACCGCAGTTGGACCCGAAGTGGCGGATCTCGCCGAGGGCGGCGTGGTCATCCTGTTTGCGGATGGCTCGCCGCCGGAGCTCGCCGAGGTTTCGGTGATGCATAAGGCCGTACAGGGCCCCAGCGACGGCGCGCCGCAGGTCGGCGCGTCGATCGCCATCGGCGCGGTGTCGGCAACGATCACCGCGGTTGGCTCCACCGCGTGGAGCAAGGTGCGCGAAATCGGCCATGTCGTCATCTCGTTCAACGGTGCGACACATGCCGAACGGCCGGGCGAAATCTGCGCCAGTGCCGTCGATGCCGGCGCGCTCGTCCAGGCCCTGAAGCAGGATGCGCTGATCACCATCGCCGCCTGATACGCCTGGCGTCGCGGCCTGCGCAGGGCTCGCGGCGCTTTTTCTTTTGCTGCGCGCCCATTCCGGGTCGGAGCAATTCCAGGAAAAGTGTGTAGCGGTTTTCCGTCCGGAATTGCGTCAAGACAAGAAGAAGGCGCGTTTCACCGTTTCGGTGAAACGCTCCGGGTCCGGAATATCTGATAGGATTGCCCGTATGGAACGCTCGACCATCGTCAGAGTGCATGAAGGTTTGCACGCCCGCCCCGCCACCCGCTTCGTCAGGCTCGCCAAGAGCTTCGAATCGGAAGTCGAGATCGTGAAGGCGGGCAAGGCGGTCAGCGCCAAGAGCTCGGTCAAGCTGATGCTTCTGGGCGTCAAGGAGAACCAGGAAGTCACCGTGCGCGCCAACGGCGCCGATGCGGTCGAAGCCGTCGAGGCGCTGATCGGCTATCTGGAAAACCCGCGCGCCGGACTTGACGAGGACGATGCCACCAGTGAGCACAAGGAGATGAATGGCGAGGCCGCGAAGCCGGTCGTTGCCACCACCCCGATGCAAGTGGCCGCGCCCGCTGGCGGCCTGCGCGGCGTTGCCGCCAGCGAGGGCGTCGCGGTCGGCCAGGCCTTCGCACATTTCCCACCCGAAATCCGCCCGCAGGCGCGCACACTGTCACCTGAGGAAGCCGAAGCCGAGATCGTGCGTTTCGGCCATGCCGTCAAAGTTGTGCAGGCGCGCATGGACAAGGCATTGGCCAGCGAAGGGCTTGCCGGTGGCGATCGTGGCATTGTCGCCGCGTTGCGTGACCTTGCCGCCGACGACACCTTGATTGGCGACGCCGAGGCGATGATCCGCAGCGGCTCCGATGCCGTCGCCGCCGTCATTGCCACCGCCGCCAAACTCGCCGCCGAATTCGGTTCGGTCGACGATCCTTATCTCAACGCCCGCGCCGACGACGTGCAGGCGGTCGGCCGCCAGATTTGTCTGGCCCTGCTCGGCCAGGACGATGTCAGCCTTGAGGACATTCCGCAGGGCGCCATCCTGATCGCCGACGACATCGGCGCCTGGGACCTGTCGCGCGCGCCGCTGAAACGCATCGGCGGCATCGTCTGCGGCCACGGCGGCGCCACGTCCCACATCGCCATCATCGCTCGTTCGCACGGCATTCCGGCGGTGCTCGGGCTTGGCGCCCGCGTCTCGGAGTTGCGGACGGCGAAGGAAATCGCCCTCGACGGCAATGGCGGCACGGTGGTCGCCGATCCGGCCGATGCGGTGAAGGCCGAGCATCTCAGCCGCATCGAGGAGGCGGCGAAGGAACGCCACGCGCTCGACGTGTTCAAGGACGTGACGCCGAAGCGCGCCGACGGCACCGTCATCGAGGTGGCCGCCAATATCGGCTCGCTGGAAGAGATCGAGGCCGCGCTAGCCGCGGGTGCAATGGGCGTCGGCCTGTTCCGCACCGAGCTCCTGTTCATGCGCCATATGCACCTGCCGTCCGAGGACATGCAGGCCGAAACCTATGCTGCGCTGGCGCGGGCTTTCGCACCGCACCCCGTCATCGTGCGCACGCTGGATATCGGCGGCGACAAGCCGGTCGCCGGCATCGAATTCCCCGAGGAGGAGAACCCCTTCCTCGGCTGGCGCGGCATCCGCATGTGCCTCGACCGCCCGGATATCTTCAAGCCGCAGCTGAGAGCCCTGCTGCGCGCCGCCGTGCACGGCAACGTCAAGGTGATGCTGCCGATGGTGTCGGATATCGCCGAGGTGCGGCGGGCGCGGGCGCTGATCGATGAATGCGCGGCCGAGCTTGCGCGCGACGGCGTGCCGTTCGCCCGTTTCCAGCTCGGCGTGATGATCGAGACGCCGGCGGCGGTGCTGATCGCGCCGGCACTCGCCAGGGAGGTCTCGTTCTTCTCCATCGGCACCAACGACCTTACCCAATATGTCATGGCCGCAGACCGCCTGAACCCGACGGTGGGCGCCCTCAACGATGTCGCCAATCCGGCGGTGATGGTGGCGATCGCGATGACGGCGAAGGCCGGCGTCGAGGCCGGCATCATGGTCGGCATGTGCGGCGAGGCCGCCGCCCGGCCGGACCTGATCCCGGAATTCCTGCGCATGGGCCTGACCGAACTGTCGATGAGCCCGGCCTCGATCTCGCGCGCCAAGAAGCGCATCGTCGAGCTGGGCAAAGCGTAAGAGCCTTCGTCGCGCTGCGTTGAAGCTGCTTCTCTCTCCCTGTTTACGGGGAGAGATGTCCGGCAGGACAGTGAGGGGCAGAGCCAGCTTTTGCTCGCTTCGAGCCGCCCCTCATCCGGCCCTTCGGGCCACCTTCTCCCCGTGAACGGGGAGAAGGGAGAGAGCGCCTACGGCAGATGCGCCAGCAGCGTCGCGAACACCGTCGTCAGCTCGTCCAGCGGATCGTTGCCGTTGCAGGCCGCCAGGATGCGGTCGAGCCGGGCATCGGTGGCGAGCAGCGCGATCTCCAGTAGGTCGGGCTCGGGCTTGGCGCCGGTGTCGACGCTGGAAAGCCCGACCGCCAGCGCTACCGGCGCCAGGCAGGAGATGACAAAGCTGCGCCCCGGGCCGACCGCCGCCGTCGGCGCCTCGCTCTGCCGCAACGGGTCGTGGTTCAGGAATTCGATCAGCAGCGCCGCGCTCAACGCGGCGACCAGCGCCACGCGACCGGCCCAGTCGTCCTCGCGGGCGAGCCTCGAAAAAAGCTCGGCGTGCTGCCTTGCCATGGCGGTGTGGACGGCGGCGAAATTCGCCTCGCGCAGCCGGGCGCCGTCGGCCTTCTTTTCGGCAAGCACCGCCTTGGCCAGGGCGTACATGTCGCGCCGGAAAGCACGTTCGCCGGCAAGCGCTGCCTCGCCGGTCGCGAAATAGGTGCCGATCGGCTTTGGCGCCAGCCCGCTCATGCGGCCGCTGCGCTCGCCCGGCACGAAGGTCTCGGCGATCGACATCATGTCGTCGAAGGCGCTGGCGGCATGGCCGAGCAGCCCTTCGATCTCGCGGATGGGGAAGGGCTGGCGCGCGCTGTCCTCGCCCGGCCGGCCGGGCTGGGCCGGGCTGTCGTGCCGGTGCCTGCGGATGACGCGGCGCACGTCGCGCAGCCGGTCCTTCAGGTTGACACGGACCTCTTCGGAGATTTCACGCAGCATCGTGTGCTCTGCCCCTTATGCTGAAGCCGGTATAGGCGGCATGGTCGTATGAGCCAATTGTTTATATCGTGCAGGACCGGTCAAAAGGCGATAGTGGCCGTATGGCGAATCGCTGAACGGTTCGGCGGCAGCGCATTCGGGGAGGGATTGCATTGGCTAGGAAGCCGCAGCGGCAGGCAGCGTCGGGAATGGCGGCTGGCGGGGCAGCCGAAAACGGAGCAGTGGCGGCCGAAAGCAAGGCCGACCGCCTGCGCATCCGCGCCGCCTGGATGTATTTCATCGAGCAGATGACCCAGAACGAGATCGCCGATGTGCTCGGCGTCGGCCGTGTCACCGTCGTGCGCATGCTGGCCGAGGCGCGCGCCCGCAACGAGGTCAAGATCGCCATCGAGAGCGACTTGTCCGAGATCGTGCGGCTGGAACGGTCGCTGGAAAAGGTCTTCGGCCTCGAACAGGCGCTGGTGGCGCCGTTGTCCAGCCCCGACGCAGACCCCATCCCCGGCATCGCCGCCAAGACGGGTGCCTATCTGTCGGAGGCCATGCGCTCCGGCATGCGCGTCGGCGTCGGTTGGGGCCGCACGCTGTTTTCGACGCTGCCCTTCATCGGCGCCAAGTCGCTCAGCGACTTCAAGGTCATCTCGCTGCTTGGCGGCGTCGGCGTGGCCCGCCGCTACAATCCGGCCGAGTTCGCCTGGCGTTTTGCCCAGGTCTTCCAGGGCGACGGTTATCTGATCCCGGCGCCGGCGGTGGTCGACAGCGTCGAAACCAAGGTCGCGCTGGTGGAGCGCTGCGGCCTGCAGGAAATCTTCGAGATGGCCGACGCGCTGGACGCTGTGCTGTTGTCCATCGGCGGCATCGCCTCGGCCACCACCTTCTATCGCGGCGGCTTCCTCAAGGAGGCGGACCGCGAGGCGCTGGTGGCGCGGGGCGCCGTCGGCGATCTTCTGTTCCACTTCTTCAACCGCAATGGCGACCTCGTCGACGATCCCGTCAACGACCGGGTGATGTCGGTCGAGGTCGACCGCTTGCGCCGGGCGCCGCTGCGCATCCTCACCTCCGGCGGGCAGGAGAAGATCGAGGCGCTGCTCGGCGCCATGCATCTCGTCCAGCCGACGGTGCTGATCACCGACGAGGAAAGCGCGCGCCGCATGCTGGAGATGAAGGTGGCCGGCACACGCTGATCCGAGCAGCGTTTGGACCTCGCTCAGTCCGGTTCAGGCTGCCTCGTCGCCGCGGTAATGGCTGGGCGGCGCGCCGATCACCCGCTTGAAGGCGCGGCTGAAGGCGGCTTCCGATTCATAACCCAGTCGGTTCGCCACCACGGCGATCTTGAGGCGGTCGTGCACCAGCCATTGCCTGGCCTGGTGCATGCGAACCTGCGTCACATATTTGGCCGGCGTCTCGCCGACGATCGTCGCGAAACGTTCGGCGAAACCGGAGCGCGAGGCGCCCATCGTGCGCGCCAGCGTTTCCACGCTCCAGTCGCGGTTCGGTTCCAGGTGGATCGCCGCCAGCACCTTGCCGATCTCGCGGTCGCGCACCGCCGCGATCCAGCCCTTGGAATCGCCGCAGCCGCGTTCCACCCATGACCGGATGATCGAGGCCGCCAGTACATCGGCCAGCCGCGCCACGATGCCGCCGGAGCCGACGCGTTCCATCTTCACCTCGCGCGCCATCGCTTCCAGAAGATGCGGGATGGAGGGCTCGTAGGCTTCGAGTTCATGCGTGCGCATGGCGTCGGGCATCATGCCGAGCAACGGGTGCAGGCTGTCGAGGTTGAAATACATCGTGCCGCAGAACAACAGCGTGCCCGGCGTGCAGCCTTCATTCTTCATGCCATAGACGTTCTTGCAGATTTCGGTGACCTGGTAGCCCTGCAGCGGTGCCGTCGGCACGTCGGGCGCGCTCGCCAGCGCATGCGGCGCGCCGCGCGGCACCAGCACCGCGTCGCCGGCCTTCATCTCGACCCATTCGCCCGACGGCATCCGCATCCAGCACGCCTTCTGGCCGATGAAATAGAAGCGGGCGGCGCTCTGTTTCGGAAATTCCAGCCCCCACGGCTCCTTCATCTCGCAGCGCCCGTACTGGACGCCGTCGAGCCTCAGGCCGCGCAGGATGTCGGTTAGCGCATCGCCGGTCAGGGAAGAGGCGGCGAGGGGAGTTTTGGACGAACGGTCAAGCATAATGGGGTTTCTAGCATGGAAACTCCAGGCGGTCATCTCCATTTTTTGCACTGCAACCAAATCGGAGACTGACTATGACCGACCCCGCGACAGCGGCGCTGGACGCGCCCGTGCTGTCTTCAGCACTGCCCGAGGAACGAACCGCACCGGCCTGGGGAGCCGTCGTCTCGCTGGCGCTCGGCGTCTTCGGCCTGGTGACCGCCGAATTCCTGCCGGCCAGCCTGCTCACGCCGATGGCGCATGATCTTGGCGTCAGCGAGGGTGCCGCCGGCCAGGCGGTGACCGCCACCGCCATCGTCGGCGCCATCGCCGCACCCTCCATGGCGATCATGACCCATAGGCTCGACCGCAAGGTCCTGATGTGGGTATTGACGCTCCTGCTCATCGTTTCAAGCCTCATCGCCGCTTTCGCCTCGTCGCTCACCATGCTTCTGGGCGCGCGCGTCGTGCTCGGCATCGCGCTGGGCGGTTTCTGGGCGATGTCGGGTGCCATGACCATGCGTCTGGTGCCCGCCTACCTGTTGCCGCGCGCCATGTCGATCGTGCTTGCCGGCGTGTCGGTCGCCACCGTCTGCGCCGCGCCCATCGGCGCCTATGTCGGCGACATCTGGGGCTGGCGCAGCGCCTTCCTGATCGCCGCCATCGTCGGCGCCGTCACGCTGCTCGTTCAGGTGGCCACCATTCCCAGCCTGCCGCCGGCCGGTGTCGCCGGACTGCGCACGCTGCTGGACGTGGCCAAGCGCCCCGCCATCCGCGTCGGCCTGCTCTTCATCCTGCTCATCGCGTCGGGGCATTTCGCCGGCTTCACCTATGTCCGCGCCTTCCTCGAAAAGGTGCCGGTGTTCGATGTCGAAAACGTCTCGCTGGTGCTGCTGGCTTTCGGCATAGGCGGCTTCTTCGGCAATCTTGCCGGTGGCTTCCTGGTCGAACGCAGTCTGAAGCTCGCCGCCGGCCTGGCGCCGCTCTTGATCGCCATCTCCTCGCTGCTCTTGCTCGTCTATGGCGCTTCGCCGGCCATGTCGGCCATCGCCGTCACCACCTGGGGCTTCGCCTTCGGCGCGATCCCGGTGGCGGTGCAGACCTGGATGGTGCGTGCAGCGCCCGATCATGCCGAAAGCGCCGGCGGCCTGATGGTTGCCGCCTTCCAGGTGGCGATCGCCATGGGCGCCATCTTCGGCGGCCTGCTCGTCGACAATGCCGGCGTCGCCAGTGCCTTCGGCTATGCCGGTCTCGCCACGCTGTTGGCGGCGGTCACCGCCTTCCTGCTCGGGCCGAAGAAGGGCACCTTCGCCTGAACCTGAAATCGGCGGCGCGGGCACCTGTCCGCGCCGCTTCGGCGTTGCCCTGCCCAGGCGGCGCAAAATCGCGTCATCCTTTGGCCCCGGGCTGGCCCCGCCCGAAATCGAGGTTATGCTGCGGCGCTGAATCAGGGAGAGTGCCGAATGCCGACGACCATGAAGGGGCCAGCGATTTTCCTGGCCCAGTTCGCGGGCGATGCCGCGCCGTTCAATTCATTGGGCCCGATCGCCAAATGGGCCGCCGGCCTCGGTTACAAGGGCATCCAGATCCCGACTTGGGACGCGCGCCTGTTCGATCTCGCCAGGGCTGCTTCCTCCAAGGCCTATTGCGACGAGGTCAAGGGCATGTGCGCCGACGCCGGCGTCGAGATCACCGAACTCTCCACCCATCTGCAGGGGCAGCTCGTCGCCGCGCACCCGGCCTATGACAGCCAGTTCGACGGTTTCGCTCCGGCCGCCCTGCACGGCAAGCCGAAGGCGCGGCAGGAATGGGCGGTCGAGCAGATGCGGCTTGCCGCCGCCGCCTCGAAGAGCCTTGGCCTGAAAGCCTCCGTCTCCTTCACCGGCGCTCTGGCTTTCCCCTATTTTTATCCCTGGCCGCAGCGTCCGGCCGGGCTGATCGAGGAAGCCTTCGCCGAGCTTGGCCGGCGCTGGAAGCCGATCCTCGACGTCTATGACCAGAATGGCGTCGATCTCTGCTATGAGCTCCATCCCGGCGAGGATGTTTTCGACGGCGCCACCTTCGAGTTGTTCCTCGAAGCGGTCGGCGGCCACAAGCGCTGCAACATCAATTACGATCCCTCGCATTTCCTGTTGCAGCAGCTCGACTATCTCGCCTTCATCGACATCTATCACGAGCGCATCAAGGCCTTCCACGTCAAGGACGCCGAGTTCAACCCTACCGGCCGCCAGGGCGTCTATTCCGGCTATCAGGGCTGGCTGAACCGGGCCGGGCGCTTCCGTTCGCTGGGCGACGGCCAGGTCGACTTCGGCGGCATCTTCTCCAGGCTGGCGCAATATGGCTACGACAGCTGGCCGGTGCTGGAATGGGAGTGCTGCCTGAAACATCCCGAGGATGGCGCCGCCGAAGGCGCTCCCTTCATCCAGCATCACATCATCCGCGTCACCGAAAAGGCTTTCGACGATTTCGCCGGCGGCGGCACCGACAAGGCGCAATTGCGCAAGATGATGGGTTTCTGAGCCTAGAGGCGGCGCGCAACGATCAGGGAGGACAAAAATGGTCAGCGGCACGAAGATTGAATCGGGGGCCGGCCCCATCCGCTACGGCATGGTCGGCGGCGGGCAGGGCGCCTTCATCGGCGCGGTGCACCGCATCGCCGCCCGCATGGATGGCGATTTCCAGCTCGTCGCCGGCGCGCTGTCGTCCAGCCCCGAGCGTGCCCGCGTCTCCGCCGCCGAACTCGGCCTCGATCCAGAGCGCAGCTATGGTTCCTATCTCGAAATGGCCAAGGCCGAGGCGAAGCGTGCGGACGGGATCGAGGCCGTTGCCATCGTCACGCCCAACAATGTGCACTTCCCGGCCGCCAAGGCCTTCCTGGAAACCGGCATCCACGTCATCTGCGACAAGCCTTTGACGGCAACCCTGGCCGAGGCCAGGAAGCTGGAGGCGCTGGTCGAGAAGACCGGCAAGGTCTTCGTGCTCACCCACAACTACACCGGCTATCCGATGGTGCGGCAGGCGCGCGAGATGGTGGCCAGGGGCCAGCTCGGCGACATCCGCCTCGTCCAGGCCGAATACCCGCAGGACTGGCTGACCGAGGACCTTGCCGCCACCGGCCAGAAACAGGCGTCGTGGCGCGCTGACCCGAAGCAGTCCGGCGCCGGCGGCGCATTGGGCGACATCGGCACCCATGCCTATAACCTCGCCCGTTTCGTCTCCGGCCTGGAGCTGGACACGCTGTCCGCCGACATCGATGCCTTCGTGCCCGGCCGCCTGCTCGACGACAACGCCCATGTGCTGTTGCGTTTCAAGGCGAAGGGCAAGGAACACCCCGCCAAGGGCATGATCTGGGCAAGCCAGGTGGCGCCGGGCCATGAGAACGGGCTGCGGCTCAGGGTCTACGGCTCGAAGGGCGGTCTCGAATGGGTGCAGGCCGATCCGAACTATCTCTGGTACACGCCTTTCGGCCAGCCCAAGCAATTGCTGACGCGTGGCGGGGTCGGTTCGCTGCCGGCTGCCGGCCGTGTCACCCGCGTGCCGTCCGGCCATCCCGAAGGCTATCTCGAAGGCTTTGCCAACATCTATCAGGAAGCCGCCAGGGCCATCCGCGCCGCCCGCAGGAAGGGTGGCAAGCCGGGCAAGGACGTGGTGTTCCCGACCGTGCAGGACGGCGTCGAGGGCTTGGCTTTCATCGAAGCCTGCGTGCGCTCGGCCAAGAAGAACGGCGCCTGGACGAAGCTATAGGCGCTGCCCCTAACGCCGGCGCATCTCGATCGGTATGTCCAGATTGATGGCCGCGCTGGCGATCGAAGCCGGCGGCGCGGGAACGGGTGAGGCGCGGCGCACCAGCGCCACCGCCGCCTCGTCGACCGCCGCGTCGCCGGAGCCTCTGGCAAGCGAGGCCGATATCACCGTTCCGCTGGAATTGACGGCGAAGCGCACATAGGCGACGCCGCCGCGCCTGATGCCGGACGGCATCCTCAGATAGCGCCGGATATGGGCGACCACCTGCGCATTCCATTGTCTCGGCGATATCGCGCCGCCGCCGTTTTGCGCCGCTCCCTTGCGCTCTGTGGCGCCGTTCTGGGCGGATTTCTGCGCGGCGGCACTGTTGGCCGCCACCTTCTTTTGCGGCTTTTCAACCTTCTGCGGCGTCTCGGCCTTGGCCTGTTTCACCGGTTCGGGTTTCTTTTCGACCGGCTTTTTCTTCTCTACCGGCTTGGCCACCGGTTTCGGCTTTTCCGCCACCGGGCGCGGTTCCGGAATGGCCATCGCCACCTCGGGCAAGGGCTGCTCGACCAGGTCCGGCACGACCTCCTGCGCCGCCTGGTTTTCGGCCACCCGTTCCATCGGTTCCGGCGTCGCCTCGACGGTCTCTTTGGTCGGTTCGGCCGCCTCCGGCTCGATGGGCTTTATCTGTTCCGTGACCTGTTCAGGCGTCTCCGAAGCGGTGGAATCGACGAGATCGGCGGCGTCGAGCGGCACGGCCTCCGGCGCCACGGCCATCGGCGGCAGGTCGATCATGATGGCGTTCTCCGCCGGCGGCGCCGAAAGCTCGATGGGTGCCTGCCGGCCCAGATACCAGCCGCCGGCAGCGTGCAGCGATACCACGACGAGCGCGGCGCCCGACCACAGCGTCAGCTCGCGGCGGCTGATGCCGCCAAGCACGCCGCCAGGCAGGGCCAGGGCCGTCATTGGGCTGCGCCCGGCAAAGCGGGTGCGCCTGCCGGCACCGTCTCCAGCCCGACCAGTGCCACCTTCAGATAACCGGCGCCGCGCATCAGGTTCATCACTTCCATCAACTCGCCATAGACGACGCCTCGGTCGGCGCGCAGGAAGATGCGCCGCTGCTTGTCGCCCTTGGCGATGACATCCAGCTGCTGTTGGAAAGCCGACCGCGCCACCGCCTCCTGGCCGATCGCCAGGCTGAGATCGTCCTTCAGCGTGACATAGAGCGGTTCCTCCGGCCGTGGCGCCGGCGTCGCCGTCGAGGCCGGCAGGTCGACATTGATGTCCACCGTCGCCAGCGGCGCCGCCACCATGAAGATGATGAGCAGCACCAGCATGACGTCGATGAACGGCGTCACGTTGATCTCGTGGTTCTCCTGGAGATCGTCGTCGTCGAACGATTGTTTGATGCCGCCGGCCATCCTGTCGGTCCTAGGCCGCGGTTGCCGGGGCGTGGTGCCCGTTGGCCGATTTGGAGACGGGCAGGCGCTCGATAAGCGCATGCGGCGCGGTGCGGTCGAGATCGCGGCTCACCAGCTGCTGCACGCCGGCCGCCGCATCCGCCAGCCCCTGGCGATAGCCGGTGATCGAGCGCGCGAAGACATTGTAGATAACCACGGCCGGGATCGCCGCCACCAGGCCCACCGCCGTTGCAAGCAGCGCTTCGGCGATGCCGGGTGCGACGACGGCTAGGTTGGTGGTCTGCGCTTCCGAAATGCCGATGAAGGCGTTCATGATGCCCCACACCGTGCCGAACAGGCCGACGAAGGGCGCGGTGGAACCGATCGTTGCGAGCACGCCGGTGCCGCGGCTGAGCCGCCTGCCGGCCTGCGCCTGGATGCGCATCAGCCGGGATTCGACGCGTTCCTTGATGCCGGCCTTGATGTCGGCGACATCGCCGTTCCCGTCATCCTGCCGCGACAGTTCCAGTTCTTCGACGGCGGCCCGCACCAGCACGCCGCCGATGCCGGCATTCTTGCCGAGCACTTGCGCGGCGTCTTCCAGTCGGCGCGCGCCCGTTATTACGCGCAAGGCTTTGCCGAGCCGCGCCTTGGCGCCGGCGACCTCCAGCGATTTGGCCAGCCACACCGTCCACGTCACCAGCGAGGCGAAGGCGAGGCCGATCATCACCGCCTTCACCACCCAGTCGGCCGCCATGAACATGCCCCAGGGCGACAGATTGTGCGGCAGCGTCGCCTTGGCGACCGGCGCGGGGGCGACGGTTTTTGCCACGGGTGCAGTGGCCTGGACGGGAGCCATGGCCGGAGCGGTATTTTTGACGGGAGCGGTCGCGGGCGCCGCCTGCTGCGCTAGCGCCGGGCCGACGATCACCGCCACGAAACCGGCCAGGGCAACGATACGGGCCATCCGGCCGAAGGGGGGCTTCCGGCCGGTCCGGCTCGCAGCATTGGGGCGCATGGCATCTCGCAAGGTCTCGTCTCCCGATTGTGGAACCGGGAGAGCTGGCGGCCAAAGGCCGTCCGTTCGACATCCCGGCTCATACGAGCGAGAGCGGCCTATCATTGTTGACTGCGATTATCAAGAAATAGCGGCTTCACATTTCGCGCCTTTTCCCGGCGAAATGGGTGAACCGCGCGGCCGGGGGAAATTGTTTAAGCCGGCACCGCCGTCGTCAGCGGCACGCCAAGCCCCACCTTGACCCTGTCCATGGCCACGAAAGTGCGGAATTTCTTGACGTTGTTGTTGGCGAAGAACAGGCGCCGCGTCAGCGCCTCGTAATCGGCCATGGTGGCCACGGTTATGACGAGGATGAAATCCGCCTCGCCGGTCACGTAGTAGCACTGCTGCACCTCGGGTGCAGCGGAGAACTCCCGCTTCGCAGCGTCGAGCAGCGCCGCCGTCTCGCTGACCACTTCCACCTCCACGAAGATGGTGATGGCCTGGCCGACCTTGGTGGGGTCGACGATGGCGACATTGGCCTGGATCACGCCGGTTTCCTCCAGCCGCTTGATACGGCGCTGCACGGCGGGCGCCGAAAGGTTGACCGCTTCGCCGATCAACCGCTGCGGCGTGGCATTGTCCTTCTGCAATATGGCGAGGATCGCCAGGTCGAAACTGTCGAGATCGATCTGGGGTAAAGGCTTGGCCATGTCTCGCCTCACGAAAAAAACTTGCGCGCTAACCGCCGGAATACAGCGCAATTTGCGCCGTTGATGCAATACGGTTTCAGCCAACCTGCCGGAGGTGCCATGTTTCTGCTGAACACCCATCCCGACCACAATGCACCGCTAATGCCGGCCGATGCCGATTGCCTCGGCCCCGCCGGCGTCGCACAGGTCGAGCGTTTCCTGGCCTTTCGCGACAATGCCGCCGCGACGCCGATGCCGGCGCTGCCGTCGCTGGCGAAGGCGCTGGGCGTCGGCACCATCCACGTCAAGGACGAGGGCCAGCGCCTCGGCCTCGGCTCCTTCAAGGCGCTCGGCGGCTCCTATGCGGTGATGCGGCTTGTGCTGGAAGAAGCCGCGCGGCACCTCGATTGCGAGGTCGGCTTCGCCGATCTTTCCCGCCCGAGCGTGCGTGCTGTTGCTTCCAGGATGACCTTCGCCTGCGCCACCGACGGCAACCATGGCCGCTCTGTCGCGCAGGGCGCCCAGCTGGTCGGCGCAAAATCCGTCATCTTCGTCCATGGCGGCGTCAGCGACGAACGTGTCGCCGCCATAGCTCGTTTCGGTGCCGAAATGGTCCGTTTCGAAGGCAGCTATGACGAGTCCGTCGCGGAAGCCGCGCGCGTTGCCGAACGCGAGGGCTGGACGATCGTTTCGGACACGTCGTGGCCGACCTACGAGCGTATCCCCGGCCTCGTCATGCAGGGTTACACGGCGATTGCGCACGAGGCCTTGCGCCAGATCGACCGGCCGCCCACCCATGTCTTCGTGCAGGCCGGCGTTGGCGGCATCGCCGCCGCGCTCGCCGCGCATTTCGCGCTCACTCTGGGCGCCGACCGTCCCACCTTCATCGTCGTCGAGCCTTCCCGCGCCGCCTGCCTCCTGGCCACGGCGCGCGCCGGCCGCCTGGCCAAGGTGGCGCATGACGAGCCGACGGTGATGGCGATGCTCGAATGCTACGAGCCGTCCATGATCGCCTGGCGGGTGCTGGCGCGCGCCGCCGACGCCTTCATGGCGGTCGAGGAAGAAGATGCCGTCGCCGCCATGAACCGGCTGGCGCGGCCGCTGGGCGGCGATCCGGCGATCGTCTCCGGCGAAAGCGGCTGTGTCGGCCTCGCCGGCCTGGTCCGCGCGCTCGCCGACCCGGCCCACAAGCGCGCGCTCGGGCTCGACGCATCCTCCCGCATCCTCCTGGTCAACACCGAGGGCGCCACCGATCCCGGCCTCTACGAAAAGCTGGTCGGCATCAGCCCGACCGAGGTCGCCCGCCGCAATATGGAGGTTACGTCCGCATGACCGACCTGAGCACCCTGGAACGCGACATGACGGCATGGCGGCGCCACCTGCACGCCCATCCCGAATTCGGCTTCGAGGAGAAGCGCACCGCCGCCTTCGTCGCCGCCAGGCTACGCGAATTCGGGCTCGACGATGTCACCGAGAGCGTCGGCGGCACCGGCGTCGTCGGCACGTTGAAACGCGGCACCAGCAACCGCGCCATCGCCCTGCGCGCCGACATGGATGCCTTGCGCATTACCGAGCAGGGCGCGGCCGACTACCGCTCCCGGACCGCCGGCACCATGCATGCCTGCGGCCATGACGGCCACACCGCCATGCTGCTCGGCGCCGCCCGGCGGCTGGCCGAGGAGGGCGGTTTCGACGGCACCGTGCGTTTCATCTTCCAGCCGGCCGAGGAATGGGGCAAGGGCGCGCTCGCCATGCTCGACGACGGCCTGATGCAGCGCTTTCCGTTCGACGAGATCTACGGCCTGCACAATATGCCGGGCCTGCCCGTCGGCCATTTCGAAACCCGTGTCGGCGCCTTCATGTCGGCGGAGGACAATTTCGAGATCGTGCTGAACGGCGTCGGCGGCCATGCCGCCCGGCCGCATTGGGGCAATGAGGTGCTGGTCGCCGCCTGCGCGCTGGTCACCAATCTGCAGACCATCGTCGCCCGCCGCCTGAGCCCGACCGACATCGGCGTCGTTTCGGTAACGGAACTGATCACCGACGGCACCCGCAACGCGCTGCCGGGTCTCGCCCGCATCCTCGGCGATGCCCGCAGCTTCCGCCCGGAAGTCTCGGCCGAGATCGAGCGCCAGATGCGCGTCATAGCCGAAGGCACCGCGCGGGCCTACAATGTCGATGCCGAGGTCACCTACTCGCGCGAATTCGTGCCGCTGGTCAACGACGCGGCGCTGGTCAAGGAGGCCTTCGCCGCCGCCGCGACCATCTACCGGCCGGAAGCGATCGCCACGGCCAGCGAACCGATGACCGGCTCGGAGGATTTCGCCCGTTTCCTCGACCATGTTCCGGGCTGCTTTGTCTTTCTCGGCAATGGCGAACAGTCGGCGCCGCTGCACAACCCGACCTATGATTTCAACGACGCCGGTCTCATCCCCGGCACCGGCTTCCACGTCGCCATCGTCAGGCGGCGCCTGGCGGAAAGGTGACGCGGCTGGTTCCCTTCTCCCCTTGTGGGAGAAGGTGGCTCGGCGCGCAGCGCCGAGACGGATGAGGGGTGTTGGACGGAGCGTTGCTTTCCAGGATGGAGTGGTGTCGTTGAACCGAGGCGCTTGTTCTCACACGCCTCGTTTCTTCCAGCACCCCTCATCCGACCTCGCTCATGACGGCTTCGCCGCCATAGGCTCGGCCACCTTCTCCCTCAAGGGGAGAAGGTAAGATGCACGTGCCCCTTGCAGAGAAGAAGGCCGGTCGAACCGGCCTTCTTGCTCTTGCCTTTACTCGCCCCGCATCGTCGCCTGGAAGGTCGGCAGGTGCTTCTTCTGCGCTTCCAGCATGCGCTCGCGATAGACGCCGTAGATGACGTCGGTGTCGTGCAGCGTCACGCCGGCGATGGTCGGCGAGGCGAATACCGGCAGCTCCACGCCGCGCTTCGACAACTGGTCGGCGGTGCGCGCGATCAGTTCATGCGCCAGGATCATGGCCAGCACCGTCGACGAGCCGGAAACCGGGCGGCTCCAGCCGTCGATCGGCACGATCGCGTCCTCGATCGGCGAGCAGGTGTCGATCACCAGGTCGGCGGCGTCGGCCAGCCGCTTGCCGGACGAATGCGTGGCCGGCTTGTCGAGATTGTTCTTCGAGGTCACCGCCACCACGAAGATGCCGCGCTTCTTGGCATAGAGCGCGGTGTCGATGCCGGAAGCGTTGCGGCCGCTATGGCCGAAGATGATGATGGAATCGCCCTTGTTCAGCGGCTGGTGGTCGAGGAATTTCTCGGCGTATTTTTCAGTGCGCTCCAGCCACAGCAGTTCGCGCACGCCGCCGGCGCCCAGCACATTGTGCCACATCACGCGCGGGTCGGTCAGCGGGTTGAAGCCGACATAGGTGCCGTAGCGCGGGAACATTTCCTGGCAGGGCAGCACCGAATGGCCCGAGCCGTAGAGATGGACCAGACCGCCATTCTGCAGCGAATCCGCGAAGCGGCTGGCCGCCTGCTCGAAGGCATCGCTATTTGCTTTCGATGCCTGCTCGATGAGGGCGGCGAGGCGGGGGATGTAGAAATCGGACACTTGGATACTCCTGCTGGTGTCAGTTTCGATTGTTGGCGGCAACGCGGCCGGCGCGCAGCGTCGAGCGGATCTCGTAGCGATCGCCGCGCATCACCGAGACGGTGAATTCGAACGGGCCGCGCTCGTCGGTGGTGATGCGTTCCACGACGAAGGCCGGCATGCCGGCGGCAAGGCCGAGCAATTCGGCGTCCGCGGTGGCAACGGTGCCGACGCGATAGTTCTCGCGCGCTTCGACCGGCACGATGCCGTAGCGCTTCTCCAGCGCTTCGTAGAGCGAGCCTTGCAGCAGTCCGGAATCGAGGAAACCCGGCATGCGCGCACCGGCAAGCAGCGCGGTCTGGATGCCGATCGGCTCGTCATTGCCGAGCCGCAGCCGGCGGATGCGCACCACCGGGTCGCCTTCCTCGATCTCCAGCGCCGCCGCCGCGACCGCGTCCGCCTTGCTCAGGCTGCAGTCGAGCAGGCGCGAGCCGGCGACCACGCCCATATGGCCCATTTCCTGGGTGAAGCTGGTCAGCTCGCGCGTGCCGGCCACCAGCGTTGTCGAGCGCACGAAGGTGCCGCGTCCGTGCTCGCGCCGCAGCAGGCCGCTTTCCTCCAGATTGCGCAGCGCGTGGCGCAGCGTGATGCGGCTCACCCCGAACAGCGCGCACAGCCGGTCCTCGGCCGGTATCTGGTCGCCCGTTGCCCATTCGCCGCTTTTCACGATGGCGCGGATCGCCTCCTCCACCTGGAACCACAGCGGTTCCGGGCGGCGGCGGTCGGGTTGCTGAAAGCTGGTTTCGCTCATCGTATCTGCCTCCACAGAGGACCAGTCGCGCCGGCAAGTGCCGCCCCGGCCAGCCCGGCATGCGAACCGAAGGCGCCGGGCCGGATGTCGATGCCGCGCAGATGCGGCGGCAACTGGCGGCGCAGCGCGGCCAGAAGCGGCTGCCGTATTGTGTCGAGCGCGTCGGCGATGCCGCCGGAAATCAGGATCGCCTGCGGGTCGAGCAGGGCGACCGCGCCGGCCAGCGCGGTGCCGAGGCTGCGCATCGGCGCCTCGAGCGCCGACACGGCCCCGGCGTCGCCGGCTCGTGCCGCCGCGACCAGCGCTGCGCCGTCGGCCAGGCTGAGGCTCCGCGCGATCGCGTCCAGCGCCCGGCCCGACGCGGCGCGTTCCAGCCAGCCGCTGCGGTCCTCGCCCGTGTCGCCAAGGTCGGCGCAGGCCCAGCCGAACGAGCAGGCGCCGCCCTGCGCGCCGGCAACGATGCGTCCGCCGGCCAGCACCGCCGAGCCGATGCCGGTGCCGATGGCCAAAAGCAGCGCGTCGGTCAGCGTCTTCGCGCCGCCTTCCACCGCTTCCGCCAGCATGGCGATCTGCGCGTCGTTGCCGACGGCGACCGTCAGGCCGGCGAACGGCTTCTGCAGGTCGAGGCCGTCGAGATAGGGCAGGTTGGGTATCCAGCGGCAGGTGGTGCCTTCGACCAGTCCCGGCACCGCGAAGCCGATCGCCGCGATGTCGCCGGCCTCGGTTGCCACCGCCCGGATGCGGGCAAGGAAACCGTCCAGCGTCGTCGGCGCCGCCTCGCGCGTCAGCACCCGCATCGCCCGCACGTCGCCGTCATGCAGCGCCGCGCGCAGATTGGTGCCGCCGAGGTCGATGGCCAGGGTGCGCGTCATGCCGGCGTCTCGCTGTCGCGGCTCAATCCCCTGTCGGTTGTCTGTGGCGTGGGACGGATCATTCGGCCTCTTGGCGGAAGGCCTGTTCCTGATTGGCCGCCGCGTCGAACAAGTCATTATAACGACATGCCGCAAATCGCAAGACCTCCGTCGACGGGTTTTCGTCGCTTTCGTATCCGCATGTCCGGCGTAATGGCATTTATCGATATGATTTATAAAGATAATACCTAGAATATCGATTGTTCTCGCGGTCTCGAACACTCCCCGTTTGGTCGATTTCCACGGAAGGGGCTTGCACAGTCGTTATAACTTGTCATAACGTCGCGTCGCTCGGCAAACGATGGGAGGGAGAGAATGTCGTTGGCTTGGACTTCGAAACTGGCGTTGGCCGCGGGCCTCGCTTTTGTGCCCGGCTGGGCTTCGGCCGCGGCGGTGAACATCTCTTACCTGACGCATTGGTCGCCGGAGACAGTCGCGCTCTTGGAAAGCGCGGCGAAGGATTACGCCAAGACCAATCCCGACGTGTCCGTCACCGTGCGCGCCGTGCCGTTCGGCGATCTGTTGACCACGCTGCGCTCGCAAGGCGGCAGCGCCGACGGCCCGACCATCGGCGGCATCTATGATCTCTGGCTGCCCGAACTGGTGCGCGACAAGCTGGTGGCGCCGGCGCCCGAGGCCGTGGCCGCCGAGGTCAAGAGCGCCTGGCCGGCGGGCGTCGTCAGCGCCGCTTCGGTCGGCGGCGCACCCTATGGCATTCCCAACGAGATCGACGTCTACGCGCTGAACTACAACAAGGACCTGTTCAAGCAGGCCGGCATCGCCGCCGCGCCCAAGACCTGGGACGAGTTCCGCGCGGCGGCCAAGAAGCTCACCAACAAGGATGCCGGCCAGCAGGGTTTCGGCATGATCAATTCCTGGGCCGCCGGCGTGGTCCACCCCTTCGCCTCGCTGCTGGTTTCCAATGGCGGCGAACTCGTCGCCGACGGCAAGCCGGTGCTCGACAGCAAGCAGGCGGGCGAAACCTTCGCGCTCTACGAAGGCCTGATCAAGGACGGTTCCAGCGATCCGTCCATGGCCACCGCCGACGCCAACACCACCGGCCCGTTCCTCGACAATTTCGTCTCCGGCAAGACCGGCATGATCATCATGGCCAACTGGTGGGAAAGCGCGCTGAAGACCGGCATGGGCGACAAGTTCTCCAACATCGCCACCGCTCCCATTCCGGTCGGCCCGAGCGGCGACAAGCCGCATTCGATCTCCTATTCCTGGATGACGGTCGTCAACGCCAAGGCGGGTGCCGCCGAGCAGAAGGCGGCGTGGGATTTCCTGGCCTGGCTGAACAGCCCGAAGTCGGGCAAGAACGGCGCCTCGGCCATGTCCGACATCCTGATGTCGATGGGCATCCTGCCGTCGCGCAGCTCCGACATCGAGGCGCACAAGGCAAAGCTCGGCACCGAGTTCCTGGCCGGTTATGTCAGCGTGCTGGCCGACGCCAAGCCGTTCCCGGTGGTGGCCGGCGGACAGGAGTTCTCGGAATCGCTGCAGCAGACGCTGGAAGCGCTGCAATACGGCCAGGTTTCGGCCAGGGACGCGCAGGCCAAGGCGCAGGCCGACGCGGTCTCGATCCTCGAGCGCGCCGCCAAGTGACGGCGGCCGCTGGCAAGCGACGCGCGGCGGAAGGCGGCCGATGAGCAAGGGTTATCGCGCTTCGGCGGGCATCATGCTGGCGCCCGCCGCGACGCTGATCGGCGTCTTCATCCTCGTGCCGATGCTGCTCACCGTCTGGCTGTCCTTCCAGGACTGGTCGACGCAAACGCCGTTTTCCGAAGCGCGTTTCGTCGGCCTCGCCAACTTCCAGGATATTTTCGGCTCGACATCGATCGGCCGCGATTTCAAGGGCGCTCTGGTCAATACGGCGATCTACACCGCCCTGTCGGTCGCCATCATCCTGCCTCTGTCGGTCCTGTTCGGCCTGCTTGTCCATCAACGCGACGTTGGCGGCGGTACGCTGCTCAGGACCGTTCTCTTCTCCACCTACATGGTGCCGATGATCGCGGTGGCGCTGGTCTGGTCAAAGCTCTATTCGCCGAGCGAGGGGCCGTTCAACCAGATGCTCGGCTTCATCGGCATCGGCCCGCAGCCCTGGCTGTCTTCGCCGCGCTCGGCGCTGGTCTCGATCGTCCTTCTCAATGTCTGGCAGCAGGTCGGCTATTTCACGGTGCTGGCCATCGCCGGCCTGACCCAGATCCCCGGCAGCCTCTACGAGGCCGCGACGCTCGACGGCGCCAGCCGCGCCGAGCAGTTCCGCTTCATCACCTTGCCGCTGTTGCGGCGCACGCTTCTGTTCAGCGCCGTCATCGCCATCATCAACGCCGTCCAGGTGTTCGAGCCGGTGGCGCTCATCACCCAGGGCGGCCCGGTCGGCTCCACCAATGTGCTCACCTACCACATCCGCCGCGTCGGCATCGAACGCGCCCAGGGCGGGCTGGGCTCGGCCATGGCGGTGATGCTGATGCTCACCCTCATCGTCGTGGTGTGCGCGCTGTTTGCCTTCATGAACCGGAAGGACGACGAATGAGCGCCGCCGTCCAGGCTGGGTCGTCCAGCGCGCTGCCGCGCCGCCATCCGTCGGGGCGCAAGGCGCTGGTGGTCACGATGATGCTTGTCGTCGCCGTCGCCTCCGCCTTCCCGCTGGTGTGGATGGTGCTGTCCAGCCTGAAGACCGTCGCCGAGAGCATGCAGGTGCCGCCGGTTTGGCTGCCGCGCACGCCGAGCCTCGAGGCTTATGAAAAGGTCGCCGGCGTGGTCAATGTCGGGCGCTCGATGTGGAATTCGCTGGTCATCGCCACCATCACCACGGCCGGCATCCTCATCACCAGCCTGATGGCCGGCTACGCCTTCGCCAAATACAGTTTTCCGGGCCGCTCGCTTCTGTTCTCGGTGCTGATCGCCACCATGTTCCTGCCGCCCATCGTCACGCTCATTCCGCTCTACCGCATGGTCGGCTCCATCGGCCTCGGCGCCAGCCTCGCCGGCATCATCGTGCCCAATCTCGCCAACGCCTTCGGCATCTTCCTGATGCGGCAGTTCATCGCCGGCGTGCCCGACGAGTTGATCGACGCCGCCCGCATGGACGGCGCCTCCGAACTGCTCATCCTGTTCAAGATCGTGGCGCCAACCGTGGCGCCGGCCATCGCGGCGCTGGCACTGTTTGCCTTCGTCTATCACTGGAACAGCTATCTGTGGCCGCTCACCGTGCTGCAGGGCAATGCTGACAGCTACCCGATCGTCATCAGCCTTAGCCGGCTGTTGAGCTACAATCGCGGCGCAATGAACACCGGCCTGGTCATGGCCGGCGCCACGCTCGCCGTTCTGCCGCCGCTCATCCTGTTCGTCTTCCTGCAACGTTTCTTCGTCGATTCCATCGTGAGTTCGGCGGTCAAGGGGTGAGAAGCGGTCCGCGTAGCGGACGAAAAGCCAACTGCTTGGCTTTTCGAGCTTCGAACGCCCGAGGCTATGCGGAGGGCCGGGGCGGCAGTCCGCGTAGCGGACGAAAAGCCAACTGCTTGGCTTTTCGAGCTTCGAACGCCCGAGGCTATGCCGAGGGCCGGGCGGCGGTCCGTGTGGAACTCCGTCATTCCCGACCTCGTGAGCGACCGAAGGGAGCGGAGAGTGTCGGGAATCCATGCCGGAACATGGGCGACGACAAAACCGGTCGAAGCCGGGACACGCAAAGCAAAGAAGGGCATAGCGCCACTGTTCACGATCTTGTGATCGATCCGCCGACGCACTCCGGATCGCGCTGTCACAATGGCGACACACGCTTGAAAATATGGCTTGCTGTAATGCTTCGACGGTGAGACGAAGCGTTTTAACCGACTTCGTCCTTTACCCCTTCGCGCCGGGGGCACCCGCATGGCAGTCCAGAAACACGCTCCGCTGGCCATCCGGCGCTCGGTCCTGCCGAGTGTCTGGGATTTGATGGCGCTTTTGTTGGTGGTCGGCGTCATCGTGCTGATCGCCTATGGCGCGGAAGTCACCACGGCACCGCTGTCGACGCTGGATACCACGCCGCTGTCGCTCGATCCGGCCAATCTGCCGGTCTACGCCTTGCGCACCACGCTGCGCATGCTGCTCGCCATCGTGCTGTCGCTGATCTTCACCTTCATCTACGCGGCGGCGGCGGCCAAGAGCCGGCGCGCCGAGATGGTGCTGATCCCCATTCTCGATATCCTCCAGTCGGTGCCGATCCTTGGCTTCCTGACCTTCACCGTCACCTTCTTCCTCAACCTGTTCCCCGGCAGCGTGCTGGGCGCCGAACTGGCCTCGGTCTTCGCCATCTTCACCAGCCAGGCCTGGAACATGACCTTCTCCATGTACCAGTCGATGCGCAATGTGCCGGGCGACCTCGAGGAGGCGACGCGCAGCTTCCATCTCAGCGGCTGGCAGCGCTTCTGGCGGCTCGACGTGCCTTTCGCCATGCCGGGCCTGGTGTGGAACGCCATGATGTCGATGTCGGGCGGCTGGTTCTTCGTCGTTGCTTCCGAGGCGATCACGGTGGGTAACACCACGGTCACGCTGCCGGGCATCGGCTCCTATGTGGCGCTCGCCATCCAGCAGCAGAACATCGCCGCCATCGCCTATGCGGTCATCGCCATGCTGGTGGTCATCATCCTCTACGACCAGTTCCTGTTCCGGCCGTTGGTTGCCTGGGCCGACAAGTTCCGTTTCGAGACCACGGCTTCCGCCGAGGCGCCGGAATCCTGGATGCTCGACCTTCTGCGCCGGGCCCGCCTCGTGCGCGTCCTGTCCGCACCCTTCGCCTGGGCGATGCGCACGGTGTGGAACCTGCGTCTTCCTTCCTTGCCGTCGCTGCCGTCCTTCGATCTCGGCGGCCTCGGCGGCAGCGATGCCGCCCGCTCGCGCCTCGTCGACCGGCTGTGGATCGGCCTGATCGCCGCCGGCGCCGCCTACGCCGCCTATGTCTCGATCTCCTATCTGCGCACCGGCATCGGCTGGTCGGACGTGCCCGTCGTCGTCGGCGACGCCTTCATCACGCTGTTGCGCGTCATCGTGCTGATGACGCTGGCAACGCTGATCTGGGTTCCGGTCGGCGTCTGGATCGGCCTGCGGCCGAAGCTTGCCGAAAAGGTGCAGCCGCTGGTGCAGTTCCTCGCTGCCTTCCCGGCCAACATCGCTTTCCCGATCTTCGTCGTGCTCATCGTGCACTACGACCTCAGCCCGAATATCTGGCTCTCCCCGCTGATGATCCTGGGCACCCAGTGGTACATTCTGTTCAATGTCATCGCCGGCGCCTCGGCCTTCCCGAGCGACCTGAAGGAGGCGGCGCGCTCCTTCCATATCGAAGGCTGGCGCTGGTGGGTGAAAGTCATCCTGCCCGGCATCTTCCCCTATTATGTCACCGGTGCCATCACCGCCTCGGGCGGTTCGTGGAATGCCAGCATCGTTGCGGAAGTGGCGAGCTGGGGCTCGGAGCAGCTCACGGCGCGCGGCCTCGGCGCCTACATCGCCCAGGCCACCAGTAGCGGCGATTTCCCGCGCGTCGTGCTCGGCATCATCGTCATGTGCGTTTTTGTTACCCTGTTCAACCGTCTGGTCTGGCGCCCGCTCTATGCGTTCGGCGAGCGCCGGCTGCGTCTGGCCTGATCCAAAGGAGATCGTCGCCATGCTTGATCTCACCGCAAAGAAGCCGCTCATCGACATCCGCCAGGTGTCGCGTTCCTTCCCGAAGGGCAGCGGCAAGGACGTGACGGTGCTCGAAAATGTCGACCTGACCATCCGCGAGGGTGAACTGGTCGGCCTGCTCGGTCGTTCCGGTTCCGGCAAGTCGACGCTGCTGCGCATCATCGCCGGCCTCGTCGAGCCGTCCTCGGGCGTCGCGCAATGCCGCGGCGCCGAGATCGACGGCCCGCCGACCGGCATCGCTTTGGTGTTCCAGTCCTTCGCGCTGTTTCCCTGGCTCACCGTGCTGCAGAATGTGGAACTCGGCCTCGAGGCCCAGGGCGTCGACCGCGCCGAACGCCGCTCGCGCGCCTTGGCCGCCATCGACTTGATCGGCCTCGACGGTTTCGAAAGCGCCTTCCCGAAGGAGCTCTCCGGCGGCATGCGCCAGCGCGTCGGCTTTGCCCGTGCGCTGGTCGTCCACCCCGACCTTCTGTTGATGGACGAGCCGTTCTCGGCGCTCGACGTGCTGACCGCCGAAACGCTGCGCACCGACATGATCGATCTGTGGGTGGAAGGCCGCCTGCCGATCAAATCGGTGCTGATGGTCACCCACAACATCGAGGAGGCGGTGCTGATGTGCGATCGCATCCTCGTCTTCTCCTCCAATCCCGGCCGCGTCGCCCGCGAACTGAAGGTCGACCTGCCGCATCCGCGCAACCGTCTCGACCCGGTGTTCCGCCAATTGGTCGACAGCATCTACGCGCTGATGACGCAGCGCGCCGAAACCCGTACGCCGGCCATGGAAGGCATTCCCGGCACCGGCATCGGCCTGGTGCTCAACCACGTCTCCACCAACATCCTGGCCGGCCTGATCGAGGCGCTGGCCGGCGCGCCCTATGACGGGCGGGCCGACCTGCCGGTGCTGGCGGGCGCGTTGCAGATGGAGGCCGACGAGATCTTCCACCTCGGTGAAACGCTGCAGCTCTTGCGCTTCGCGCAACTGAGCGAAGGCGACATCGTGCTGACCGAGGCAGGCAAGCGCTTCGCCCATATGGAAACCGACGAACGCAAGAAGCTCTTTGCCGAACACATCTCGGCCTATGTGCCGATCTTCGGGTTGATCCGCCGTGTGCTCGACGAGCGTCCCTCGCACGCCGCGCCCGCCGCCCGCTTCCGCAACGAGCTGGAAGACTACATGACCGAGGACTATGCCGACGAAACCTTGAAGACGGTGGTGTCCTGGGCGCGTTACGCCGAGCTGTTCGCCTATGACGAACAGACCGAGCTGTTCAGCCTGGAGAACCCGCAGTAACAAGCAGGATGCGCGGCGCTGGAGCGCCGCGCTGTATTCTGGCTTAGGCCAGCCAGCCAGCAGCGGCGCCGGCGAGAAGCAGGATGCCGATCGCCGCGCGATAGAACACGAACGGCCAGGTCGAGAACCGCTCCAGGAACCGCATCAGGCCCCAGATCGCCGCGAAGGCCGACAGGCTGGCGATGATCAGGCCGAAGATCAGCACGTGCCAGGCTTCCGAAGGGATGTGCGCCTTGTGCAGCACCCAGATCTCGTGCAGCCCGGCCAGCGCGATCGCCGGAATGCCGATCAGGAAGGAGAAGCGCGCCGCTTCCTCGCGCTTCAGGTCGCGGAACAGTGCGGCCGTCAGCGTCGAGCCGGAGCGCGAGATGCCGGGGATGAGTGCGCCGGCCTGGGCCACGCCAACGATCAGCGCGTCGCGCAGCCGCATGTCCTCGACGCTGCGGCGGTGCTTGGCGATGCGTTCGGCGAGACCCAGCAGCACCGCCAGCGCCACCATCGACACGCCGATCACCACGATGCCGCGCAGCGGCGAATCGCAACGATTGAGCAGCGGCGACAGCGCGAGGCCGACAACGACGATGGGGATGGTCGCCAGCACGATGCCGACCGCCAGCCGCCAGGTCGGGCTGGAATAGTTGCCGGTGCGCACCGCGGTCACCGTGCCGCCGACCAGCCCGGTGACGTCGCGCCAGAAATAGCTGATCACCGCGGCCAGTGCTGCCAGCTGCATGGCGGCGGAAAAGGCCGAGCCCGGATCCTGCCAGCCGAGCAGCGCCGGCACGATGCGCATATGCGCGGTCGACGAGATCGGCAGCAACTCGGTTATGCCCTGCACCACGCCGAGCACCGCGACCTTCGCGTAACCCAGCGTCGCAAAGCCGATGTCGACGCCTTCCGAACAAGCATTCGCCATTAGTGGTCCCTCTCCACACCGCCGAAACCGCACAACGCAGGCCCCGGGCGCCTCAGTTCTAGCTTCTCTCGCGAAGCAGGCTGGCCGGATTAAGTCACGGTCTGTTGAACTTTCCGTGATCGTGGCTGTGGAAAGGTCAGATCCAGCCTTGCAGCCATTTGAGGCCGAAGGCGCCGGGCGCCAGTATGCCGGCCGCCCAGATCATCGCCGAGGTCACGTTGGCAAGCTGGAAGGCCATCGGCGACATGTCGCAAATGCCGGCCACCAGCGGCATGGAGGCGCGCAGCGGCCCGGAAAAGCGGCCGACGAAGACGCCGAGCGTGCCCCAGCGCTCGAAGAAGCGGTGGCCGCGCTGCAGCAGGTCAGGATTGCGCGACAGCGGCCAGTAGCGCACCACGTCGCCCTTCAGCTTCAGGCCGATCCAGAACGACAGCCAGTCGCCGAAGAAGGCGCCGATCGCCGCCGCCGCCCAGAGCGGCCAGAACGAGATGCCGCTTTCGCCGACGAGGAAGCCGACGCCGAGCAGGATGACGGTGGCCGGCACCAGCAGCGAAATGAACGCCAGCGATTCGCCGAAGGCGAGCAGCATGACGACGAAGAAGCCCCAGCCCTGATGGGCCCTGATGAACTCGACGGCGGTCTGGGTGAGTGCTTGAAGATCCATGCCTTGCACCTAGCCGATGGCGTCGCCTTGCGAAACCGGTTTCGGCGGGCGACGGCGGAAATCCGGCCGGTGAATGGTTTCCGGAACGTCGCTGGCGACAAGCTGTAGCGGGAGCAGGACCGACCTCCGCCAATGTCTACAAAATTAGTGGCATTAGCAAAAATTCACACCATCGGCCCGCCCGCCGTCGCGGGATTTTCTTGAAGCTTGGTCCGAAAGGTCGCTCATTCCTTTGTTTTCGCCCTGGCCGCTGCGAGGCTGATGATGTCAGCCAGAAGGGCCTATCCATGAGCAAGACCACCATCCAATCCATTCCCGTTCTCGACTTTTCCTTGTTCGAGACCGATCCGAAAACCTTTCTGGACGCGCTCAAGCCGGCCGCCCGCGACGTCGGCTTCTTCTACCTCACCGGGCATGGCATCGCGCAAAGCCTCATCGACGACGTGCTGTCGGCGTCGCGCCGCTTCTTTTCGCTGCCCGAGGCCGACAAATTGAAGATCGAGATGGTCAACTCGCCGCATTTCCGCGGCTACAACCGCGTCGGCCAGGAACTGACCAAGGGCCAGCGCGACTGGCGCGAGCAGATCGACATCGGCTCGGAGGCGGCGGCACTTCCCGTCGACGGCGGCCAGCCGGCCTGGACCCGCCTGCAGGGCCCCAATCTGTGGCCCGACGCCTTGCCGGAGCTGAAGCCGATCCTGCTCGAATGGCAGTCCGAGCTGACCAAATTGTCGACGCGCCTTCTGAAAGCCTTCGCGGTGGCGCTGGAGCAGGACCGCGACATCTTCGAAACCATCTATGCCGGCACGCCCAACCAGCTCATCAAGATCATCCGCTATCCCGGCCGCGACGCCACTGGCAGCGAGCAGGGCGTCGGCGCCCACAAGGACAGCGGTTTCCTCACGCTGTTGCTGCAGGAAAAGCAGAAGGGCCTGGAGGTGGAGACCGAGGACGGCCGCTGGATCGAGGCCGAACCCAGGCCCGGCACCTTCGTCGTCAACATCGGCGAATTGCTGGAACTGGCCACCGACGGCTATCTGAAGGCGACCGTGCACCGCGTCGTCACCCCGCCGGCCGGCACCGACCGGCTGTCGGTGGCGTTTTTCCTCGGCGCGCCTTTCGACGCCGAAGTGCCGTTGCTTGATCTCGCGCCGCATCTCAAGGCACAGGCCGGCGGCGTCACCCGCGATCCGCACAACCCGCTTTTCCGCAATTCCGGCCAGAACGCGCTGAAGAGCCGCCTGCGCTCGCATCCCGATGTCGCCGCCCGCCACCATGCCGACCTGTTGGTCGCGCAGGCGCGCGCCGAGGCCGTGCCCGTCGCCTGAACCGAAACGCCGACCCTCCCATGCCTAACCATCGAGATCGACCGAAGGAGCAAACGCTATGACGCTGGAAAACCTCTCCGCCGAAACGCTCGCTTTGCATGGCGGCGGCTGGCGCGCCGACCCGTCCACCGGCGCCGTCGCCGTGCCGATCTATCAGACCACCTCCTACCAGTTTCAGGATACCGGCCATGCCGACCGGCTGTTTTCGCTGGACGAGGTCGGCCACATCTACACCCGCGTTTCCAATCCCACCCAGGACGCCTTCGAGCAGCGCATCGCCGCGCTCGAAGGCGGCGCGGCGGCTTTGCTCTTGTCGTCGGGGCAGGCGGCTTCGGCCTATTCGGTGCTGAACCTTGCCGGTGCCGGCGACAACATCGTCTCCTCCACCGGCCTCTATGGCGGCACCTGGGCGCTGTTCGCCGCCACGCTCAAGCATTTCGGCGTCGAGGTCCGCTTCGTCGATCCCGCCGATCCGGAGAATTTCCGCCGGGCGACGGACGAGCGCACGCGCGCCTATTACGCGGAATCGCTGCCCAATCCGAAGCTGCAGGTCTTCCCGATCAGGGAGGTGGCCGATATCGGCCGCTCGCTCGGCGTGCCGCTGATCGTCGACAACACGGCGGCGCCCTTGATCATTCGCCCGTTCGACCATGGCGCGGCCGTCGTCATCTATTCGGCCACCAAATATATCGGGGGCCACGGCACCTCGATCGGCGGCGTCATCATCGATGGCGGCAATTTCCCCTGGGAAGAGCACACCGCGCGTTTCCCGACGCTGAACGAGCCGGACCCCAGCTATCACGGCAAGGTCTGGGTGGAGGCGGCCAAACCGCTCGGCCCCGTCGCCTATGTGCTGCGCATCCGCACCGTGCTCCTGCGCGACGTCGGCGCCGCCATCAGCCCGTTCAACGCCTTCCAGCTCCTGCAAGGCCTGGAGACGCTGCCGCTGCGCATCCGCCAGCACAACGAGAACGCGCTGAAGGTGGCCGAATTCCTGCGCGGTCACCCCAAGGTGAAATCGGTGATCTTCCCGCGGTACCAGCTGGGCGAAGACAAGCGCCGGGCCGAGGCCTATTTCCAGCCGGGCAGCTATGGCGCGCTGGTCGGTTTCGAGCTGAAGGACGGGCGCGAGGCAGGCCGCGGCTTCATCAACGGGCTGAAGCTGTTCTACCATGTCGCCAATATCGGCGACGCGCGCTCGCTGGCCATCCACCCGTCCACCACGACGCATTCGCAGCTGTCGGCGGAAGATCAGCTCGCCTCAGGCGTCACCCCCGGCTACGTGCGGCTGTCGGTCGGCATCGAGCATCCCGACGATATCATCCGCGACCTCGAACAGGCGCTCGACGGCGCGGTGGGCGAGGAGAAGCTCAAGGCTGCCTGACCACAGCGGCTTTGTGCATCCGGGGGCGGGGGCGCAACGACAGCATGGACAGATCGGAGGAACCCGAACATGACCAGAATTGTACCCGTCCTCGACCTCAGCCGTCTGGAGCAGGGTGCTTCCGAGCGGCGCACCTTCCTGGCCGATCTGCGCTCGGCAGCCCGCGATGTCGGCTTTTTCTATCTGGCCGGGCACGGCATCGCCGTCACCGAGATCGATGGCGTTCTGGCCGCCGCCAGACGCTTCTTCGAATTGCCGGAGGACGAGAAGCTCAAGATCGCCATGGTCAACTCGCCGCAGTTCCGTGGCTACACCCGCACCGGCGGTGAGTTGACGCGGGGCAGGGCCGACTGGCGCGAACAGCTCGACATCGGCGTCGAGCGCCCGGCGATCGCGCAGCGGCCGGGCCTCGCCCCCTGGGCGCGCCTGCAGGGACCGAACCAGTGGCCGGCGCTTTATCCTGATCTCAAACCCGCGCTGTTGTCGTGGCAGGCGCAGGTGACCGCGGTGGCGATCCGCCTTTTGAGAGCCTTCGCGCTGTCGCTTGAACAGCCGGAAGACGCCTTCGACGCCATCCATGTCGGCGAGCCTAATCACCGCATGAAGATCGTGCGTTATCCCGGCCGCGATCTCACCGGCGGCGACCAGGGCGTCGGCGCCCACAAGGATGGCGGCTTCTTGACCCTGCTATTGCAGGACCAGCATGAGGGTCTGCAGGTCGAATATGACGAGCGCTGGGTGCCGGTCGATCCCATTCCCGGAACGCTGGTCGTCAATATCGGCGAACTGCTCGAACTCGCCTCCAACGGCTATCTGCGCGCCACCGTGCATCGCGTGGTCACGCCGCCGGCCGGGGTCGAGCGCCTGTCGGTGCCGTTCTTCTTCGGCGCCAGGCTGGATGCCACCATCCCGCTGCTCGACCTGCCGCCGCATCTTTCGACGGAAGCGCGCGGCCCGGCCAGCGATCCCGAAAATCCGCTGTTTCGCGATGTCGGCACCAATGTCCTGAAAAGCCGGCTGCGCTCGCATCCCGACGTTGCCAAACGGCATTATTCCGACCTCATCGAAAGCGGCTTCGCCCCGGTCGCGGCCTGAGCTTTCCGTAGGGTTCCTCTGCTCTCGGCCGGGCGTTCGCCCGGCTTTCTTTTTCGCGCCCAACGCCCGTCATTCCGGGCAAGCGAGCAAAGCGAGCGCCGACCCGGAACCCAATGGTCATGGCGCGTCGAGCACGGCCCGGTCCTCATCTTGACACGTTCGGGCTACTCAAGCCGCCCGCTTCATCGATGCTCACGCGAAATGAGGACCCGGCTGCGCTGCTCAATAGGTTCCGGGTCGGCGCTCGCTTGCCCGGAATGACGGGGTTCCACCGCGCGGCTTCTCCTTCTCCCGCAAGGGGAGAAGGGAAGGTGCGCACCCCCTCCGCTCCTTCAACCTCCAAACCCGGCCCTTCGCGGCAAAGCGCTTCCCGAACGACGGCAAATTTGGATTGCCGTTCCTTAGTCTACAAATCTTATAGAGTTACCGTCTGCCTGGGTCGGCGAAAGGGGCTGAGCGCGATCGTTTCGGATCGGCCCGATTGGGAACCAGGAGTTATCGAGATGACATTTCTATCGCAACCAGGCAGCCTTTGGCGACGCGCGGTCGCGGCCTCGCTGATCGTCGCCACCGGTGCGTTCGCCACCGTGGCCGAGGCCGGCCCGACGCTGGACAAGATCAAGCAGCGCGGCGCCATCAAGGTCGGCGTCGGCACCACGCCCGGCTTCTTCGCGCCCGACGACGCCGGCAAGTGGAAGGGCTTCTTCGTCGATTACGGCAAGGCGCTCTCCATCACCGTGTTCGGCACGCCCGACAAGGTCGAGTTCACCAATTCCTCGCCGCAGCAGCGCCTGCCGGCCTTGCAGGCCGGCGAGTTCGACATCCTGCTTTCCGGCGTGACGGTGACGATCGCCCGCGCGCTGCAGCTAGGCTTCCATTTCGGACCGACGGTGTTTTATGACGGCCAGGGCATCCTGGTGCGTAAGGACCTCGGCGTGACCAAGGCCGCCGAACTCGACGGCGCCACCATCGGCGTGCAGAGTGGCACCACCGGCGAGCTCAACATCGCCGATTTCTTCCGCAAGACCGGCAAGAAGTTCACGCCGGTGACGATCGAGGAGACCGGCGAGTTCATCAACGCGCTGGAATCGGGCCGCGTCGACGCCATCACCCAGGACAGTTCCGACCTCGTCGGCAAGCGCACCCAGCTGAAGAAGCCGGACGATTTCGTCATCCTGCCCGAGCGCCTGTCCAAGGAGCCGCTGGCGCCCGCCGTCGCCGGTGGCGACGACCGCTGGCTGGAACTGGTCAACTGGACCGTCAACGTGACCATCCAGGCCGAGGAATGGGGCATCACCTCCAAGAATGTCGACGAATTCCTGAAGTCGCCCGACCCGGCCGTGCAGCGTTTCCTCGGCGTCGATCCCTCGCTCGCCCAGGCCACCGGCCTCGACCCGAAATGGGCCTACACCATCATCAAGACGGTGGGCAATTACGGCGAGATCTTCGACCGCAACCTGAAGCCGCTCGGCTGGGAGCGCGGCTACAACAATCTGTGGACGCAAGGCGGCCTGCTTTATTCGCCGCCGTTCCGCTGAGCCGTCCTCCGTCATGGCGGTGATCGAAACCGTGCCGGGCCCTGGGCGGCCCGGCCCCTTGCGGCGGCTGGTCGGCTGGTGGGGCGACCGGCCGTGGCTGCAGCTCGCCATCGTCGCGGCTGTCGTCGCGCTTTTCTGGCTGCTCGGCGCCAACATCGCCGAGACGATGCGGCGCATCGGCGTCACCCCTGGCTTCGACTTTCTCGGCCGCTCCGCCAATTTCGAGATCGGCGAGACGATGATCGCCTTCAAGGCCGGCGATCCCTATGTCCAAGCGATCCTCGCCGGCCTCTTGAACACGCTGAAGGTCGCGCTGCTCGGCTGCGTCTTCGCCACCATCCTCGGCGTGGCGCTGGGCGTCGCCGGCCTGTCCGGCAACCTGCTTCTGGCCGGGCTGATGCGTGGATACATCGAGCTCATCCGCAACACGCCGCTGCTCTTGCAGCTGTTCTTCTGGATCGCGCTGGCCAAGGCGTTTCCGCCGCCCCGGCAGGCATTGTCGGCCTTCGGCGCGCTGTTCCTCTCCAACCGCGGCGTCTTCGTGCCGGCCCTCGCCGTCGACGGTTTTTCCGCCGCGACCCTGCTGCTTTTGGCCGCCATCGGCCTGTCCTACGGCCTCTTTCTCTACACGGCGCGCCGACAGCGTCGCCTCGGCCTGAGCCGCGCCCTGCTTGCAACGCTGGTTCTCCTGGTCGCCGCCGGTCTCGCTTTGCCGGCCACCGGTGCTGCGATAAGCTTCGACCTGCCGGTTCTCGCCGGTTTCAACATTCGTGGCGGCCACAGCCTGACGCCGGAATTCGCTGCACTTCTCGTCGGCCTCACCGTCAAGTTCTCGGCCGCCATCGCCGAGATCGTGCGCGCCGGCATCCAGTCGGTGCCGTCGGGCCAATGGGAGGCGGCCCGCGCGCTCGGCCTGCATCCGGGCCAGATCATGCGGCTTGTCGTGCTGCCGCAGGCGCTGCGCGTCATCACGCCGATGATCACCTCGTCCTATCTCGACCTCACCAAGGATTCTTCCCTCGCGGTCGCCATCGGCTATCCCGACCTCGTCTCCATCATCAACACCACCGCCAACACCACCGGCCAGTCCTTCGAGGCGCTCGCCATCCTCATCGGCGTCTATCTCGTCCTGAACCTGTCGGTGTCGGCCCTCATGAACATCTACAACCGCAAGGTCGCCCTGCGCGGCGGAGTGCTGCGATGAGCCTGGTCGATATCGCTTCCTTGCCGCTGATGCGCCGCCCGGTCGATCTCAAGCCTCTGTGGAACGGCCTGTTCGGCACCAAGCTCAACACGGCGCTGACGCTGCTGACGCTCGCCTTCCTTGCCTGGATCGTGCCGCCGCTGCTCAGATGGCTGGTGCTCGACGCCATCTGGACCGGCACCGCGCAGGATTGCGCCGCCGCTTCCGGTGCCTGCTGGGCCTTCGTCACCGCCAAAATGCGTTTCATCCTCTTCGCTTTCTACCCGCAGGATCTGCAATGGCGGCCGCTGGCGGCGTTGCTCCTTCTGCTCGGCCTGCTTGCGGTCACCGCGCAGCCGAGGTTCTGGCGGCGCGAATTGCTCATCGCCTGGCCGCTCGGCGTCGGTCTCGCCTGGGCGCTGCTGTCCGGCGCGCTGACCGGCTCTCCGGTCGCCTCGAACCAGTGGGGCGGCCTGCCGGTGACGCTGCTGGTCTGGGCGGTGTGTTTTGGCCTGTCCGTCCCGCTCGCCGTGCTGCTCGCTTTGGCGCGGCGCTCGAAGATGGGCGGCCTGCGCACGCTCTCCGTGCTGTTCATCGAGCTGATGCGCGGCACGCCGATGGTCGCCATCCTCTATGTGGCGATGCTGATCCTGCCGATGGCCATCCCCGGCGGCCAGTTCCTCGACAAGACGCTGCGCGCCATCGTCATGATCAGCCTGTTCTGGTCGGCCTATGTCGCCGAGGTGGTGCGCGCCGGCCTGCAGGCCATCCCGCATGGCCAGGAGGAGGCGGCCAAGGCGCTCGGCCTCGGCTACTGGCGCACCATGCAGCTCATCGTGCTGCCGCAGGCGCTGCGCAAGGTCATCCCCGGGCTGGTCAACCTCGCCATCGGCTTCCTGCTCGCCACCTCGCTGCTCGCCGTCATCGGCATCCTCGACCTGCTCAACGCGGCGCGCGCCTCGACCACCGACCCGAAATGGCTCGGCTTCTACGACGAAGCCTATCTCGTCGTCGCGGTCATCTATTTCGTCTTCTGCTTCGGCGGCTCCCGCTACAGCCGCTGGCTGGAGCGGCGGCTGGGGGCGGTGCGGAATTGAATTTCACCGACCCTTGAAGTGATGAGTGCCGACGCCTCTATCTCCCCCCTTGCGGGGGAGAAAGCGATTTCAGCATCTTAGCGAGCACGCCCGCAGGGCGGCACAGTCTAAGTGCTAGAAATCGCAAGAGAGGGGATTTGTCGGCAATGCGCCAGCCAGTCAGACCGTCACATCGCGGCTTTGCCCGCTCTATGCGCGCCGACGCGACCATGCTTTGCAGGCTTTGCGCAACCGCCAACTCAACGGCTTGAAGTTCAAGCGACAGGTGCCGCTCGACGGCTATATTCTCGACTTCGCCTGTTTCGAGGCCAGGCTGATCATCGAGGTCGATGGCAGTCAGCATGCAGATTCACAAGGTGATGTCGCTCGCGATCGGCATTTCGAGATGCGAGGATTCCGCATCCTACGTTTCTGGAACGAGGAGGTGGAGAGGAACCTCGACGCGGTCTGCGAGGCGATCTTGCTGGCTGCCGACGGTCGCGGCTGAACATCCCCTTTCTTGCGATTTCTAGCACTTAGTTGCGCCACCCTGCGGGCGTGCTCGCTAAGACGCTGAAATCGCTTTCTCCCCCACGAGGGGGAGATAGAGGCGCGTTCGCTCACCCGTCTCCGGGCTCGTTACACCCCTAGCGCCTGCGTCAGATCGGCAATCAAATCATCCGCGTCCTCGATGCCGGCCGAAAGCCGGACCAGCGAATCCGAGATGCCGATTTCGGCGCGCTTCTCGGCCGGGATCGAGCCATGTGTCATCAGCGCCGGGTGCTCGATCAGGCTCTCCACCCCGCCCAGGCTCTCGGCCAGCGCGAACAGCCGCGTGTGTTCCAAAAAGCGCTTGGTGCCGGCGAGGTCGCGGTCGAGTTCCACCGTGATCATGCCGCCGAAGGCGCTCATCTGCGCCTTGGCGATTGCGTGCTGCGGGTGGCTTTCGAGGCCGGGATAGATGACGCGGCGCACATCGGAGCGCGCCTCCAGCCAGCGCGCGATCTTCAGCCCGTTGGCCGAATGCCGCTCCATGCGCAGCGCCAGCGTCTTCAGGCCGCGCAGCGCCAGGAAGCTGTCGAATGGCCCGGAAATGGCGCCCACCGCGTTCTGCAGGAATTTCAGCTGGTCGCGCAGTTCGGTGTTCTCGCCAACCACGACGACCCCGCCGACCATATCGGAATGGCCGTTGAGATATTTGGTCACCGAATGCACGACGAGATCGATGCCGAGCTCCAGCGGCCGCTGGATATAGGGGCTGCAGAAAGTGTTGTCGGCCACCGCGATCAGCCCCTTCCTGCGGGCGAGAGCGGCGACGGCGGCAAGGTCGACCACGCGCAGCAGCGGGTTGGTCGGCGTCTCCACCCACAGCATCTTCGTCTCCGGCCGGATCGCCGCTTCCACGGCGGCCAGGTCGGTGAAATCGACGAAGCTCACCTTCAGCCCGGCCGAGCGCTTGCGCACCCGCTCCAACAGGCGGAACGTGCCGCCATAAATGTCGTCGGTGGCCACGATATGGGCGCCGGAGTCCAGCAGTTCGAAGATGTTGGCGATCGCCGCCAGCCCCGACGCATAGGCGAATGCCGCCGTGCCGCTTTCCAGATCCGCCACCGCGCGCTCGAAGGCGAAGCGGGTCGGGTTCTGGCTGCGGGCATATTCGAAACCCTTGTGCACGCCGGGCGACTGCTGCGCATAGGTCGAGGTGGCGTAGATCGGCACCATGACGGCGCCGGTCGTCGGGTCGTGGCTCTGCCCGCCATGGATGGTGCGGGTGGAAAAGGCAAGCCGGTTGCGGCCCTGTATGGTCATCGGTTGCGCCTCAGATGGTTGATGAGATCGATGCGGGTGATGAGGCCGACGAATTCGTCATTGTCGAAGACGATGGCCACCTCGTTGCGGTCGAAGACGGGCAACAGCGCATCCAGCGTCTGGCTGGCCTGCAGCGTGTGCAGTTCGGCGCTCATCGCGCTGTGCACCGGCTGGTCGAAACGTTGCCAGCGGCCGTCATAGGGGCCGTCGACCTGGGTGAGTATGTCGCTTTCGTCGATGATGCCGACCAGCCGGCCTTCGTCCAGCACCGGCAATTGCGAGACGTCGCCGCGCCGCATGCGGCCATAGGCGGTCAAAAGCGTGTCATCCGGCCCGACGAACACCGTGCCGCCCTCGCGGTGCGAGCGGGCGACAAGGTCGGAGAGGTCGCCATGCTGCTCGCGTTCGGCCAGGCCCTGTTCGGCCAGCCAGAAATCGTCGAACACCTTGGACAGATATTTGTTGCCGCTGTCGCACACGAAGGTGACGACGCGTTTGGCGGTCTTCTGCTCGCGGCAATAGCGCAGCGCCGCCGACAACAGCGTGCCGGAAGACGAGCCGGCCAGGATGCCTTCCTTGGACAAGAGGTCGCGCACCGCCAGCATCGAATGCCGGTCGGAAATCGAATAGGCCTTCTTCACCAGCGAAAGATCGCAGTTCGGCGGCACGAAATCCTCGCCGATGCCTTCCACCGTCCAGCTGCCGGCCTCGATCATCTCGCCGGTCTTGACCAGCGGCGCCAGCACCGAGCCGACCGGGTCGGCCAGCACCATTTCGGTCTTGGGCGAGACCCCGGCGAAGAAGCGGCCGAGGCCGGTCAGCGTGCCGCCGGAGCCGACACCCACCACCACCGCATCGACATCGCCATCCAGCTGGCGCCAGATTTCCGGGCCGGTGGTGATCTCATGCGCCAGCGGGTTGGCCGGGTTGGAGAACTGGTTGGCATAGAAGGCGCCGGGAATCTCGGCGGCCAGCTTTTCGGCCATGTCCTGGTAATATTCGGGATGGCCCTTGCCGACGTCGGAGCGGGTCAGCCGCACCTCGGCGCCGAGTGCCCTGAGATGCTGCACCTTCTCGCGCGACATCTTGTCGGGCACGATCAGGATGATGCGGTAGCCGCGCGGAATGCCGACCTGCGCCAGCCCCAGCCCGGTGTTGCCGGCGGTGGCCTCGATAATGACGCCGCCGGGTTTCAGCCGTCCGTCGCGCTCTGCCTGGTCGATCATCGAGCGGGCGATGCGGTCCTTGATCGAGCCGCCGGGGTTCTGGCTCTCCAGCTTGATGAAGAGGCGGCACTTGCCGGTGTCGAACTTCTTCAGTTCCACCACCGGCGTCTCGCCGATCAGGTCCAACACCGAGGCGACCGGCGGCTGCAGCCGCTTCATCGCCTCGACCGGTTCTGCCTGCACTTTCGTGTTCATCGGGGGGCTCCCTCTCGGGGTCGCCGGATCGCTGTCCGGCATGCGTCCTGATCGCAGAAGCGACCGCTCTTTGTCGAAGGAAGAAATTTCCTTTGAAAGGCGATCAGTAGAATGTCGTTTCAGTTCTCCGGAATTGATCTGCCTTGTCGCCGTCTCCTGCCTGCGCATGAGAATGGTTTTCGCCGGTCGTGTCCATTCAATATGGTGCGCCGGTGGCGTCGGGGAAGTGGGGGAGGCCAATTGCACCATGGAGATCAAGGCGAGCGCGGCGCGCCTTCCTTCTCCCCTTGCGGGAGAAGGTGGATCGGCGCGCAGCGCCGAGACGGATGAGGGGTGTTGGACGGAGCGCTGCTTTGCGAATGTACGGCGGTGTCGATAGGGGATGCTGATTTTGAAACGTCTCGTTTCTTCCAGCACCCCTCATCCGACCTCGCCCAAGGCGGCTGCGCCGCCAGGGCTCGGCCACCTTCTCCCACAGGGGGAGAAGGGGAGGCGAGTTGTCGCCGTCAGCGCGAGTTTCAGCCCCGAGCCATGCTTCCCAACGGGTTGAGGGCTTACCCGGAATGAGGGCGTCAGAACATCCCTCAGCCTTTATCGACCCGCACCGTCTCGCCATCGGCCGGGACCAGCAACCGTTCCGGGCCGATGCCAGCCGCGTCGGCGGTTCTGCGCAGCGTTGCGCGGTCCACCGTTGCGTGGTCGAGCGCTTCCATATGCACGGCAATCACCTTGGCCTGCGGCGCCGAACGCGCCACCTCGACGGTCTGGCTATCGTCCATCACGATCAGCTCGCCGTCCCAGCGCGCGCCGCAGGAATGGGTGACGATGATGTCGGGCCTCGTCCTGGCGATGGTCTCAACCACCGGCGGATAAAGCACCGTGTCGCCGGCCCAGTAGAGTGACGGCTCGCCGGCCGCTTCCAGCGAAAAGCCGATCACCTGCCCCATCTTCTCCACCACCGGCCCCAGCCCGTGGCTGCCGTCGCGGCGGGTCAGCCTGATGCCGTTCCAGGTGAGTTCCGAGGTGAGCGGCGTGACGTCCTTGAAACCGAAGCCACGGATCTTGTCCTCGTCGCCGGGCTGGCAGATCAGCGGCAGGTCTTTTGGGATCACCGCCTGCGCCACCGTGTCGAAATGGTCGGCGTGCAGATGCGAGACGATCAGCAACTCGACGCCGTCGAGGATGTCGTCGACGCTGGCCGGCAGGTCGACCATCGGGTTGGGCGAACGACCGGTAAAGGAAGGCCGGCTGTGCTTGGCGCCAAGGTCGGGGTCGACCAGCAGCGTCCTGCCGGCGACCTCGATCTTCAGCGCGGCGTTTCGGAAGAGACGAATTTTCATGATGTCCTCGGCTGGGTCTGGGGCGTCGGCCTTGCCGAACGGGTCGGCTTTACCGAACAGCTTGGCTTGGCAAAACAGGTCGGCGGGCGGAAGGCGATTCCGGCATCTTAACCGCGCGTGTCGTCATGGCGAGGACCAGCGATAGGGCCAGCAACGCGGCATGGATGTTTCTTCGTGAAAACCGGCGGGACGTTAAGAAGTCGAGGGCCATTTTGAGGGCAGATCGCGGCCTGTGAATAAAAACAGGGGCCTCGCAGACGCCGTTTCCCGCGAAGCCTTGATGGCGCGTGCCAAAATTTTTTGACTCCGGCGCCGCCACCAGCTTCGTGTTCACATCGCGCGGTCGCCGGCGCGCCGGACGACTGCGGCGATCCGGTTCGCCACGGGACGGGCGCCGCCGGAAAAATACATGCAAACACATGTTTTCACGCGGGTTTCCGATTGGCGGGCGCCGCCACGAAGCTACCGCATCGCAGCAAAAGCAGCCTGCGAGGCCAATTATTTTAGCCTTAAAATGATATTTGCAAACGCATTTAAACTGCGCTAGCCTCCCCTTGGGAGAGCCGGTCTGGGCGCGATTGTCGAGCAACCGGTCGAGAAGATCAAGAATACGCAATCAGGAGGAACCGTCCATGACCGCAGCCGCCGCGCTCGCCAATTTCGCCGAGCTTTTGTTGAGTGGAAAGATCGAGGTCGTCGATCTCTCGGCCCCGCTCGGGCCCGACACGCCCTTGCTCAAGCTGCCGCCGGAATTCGCCGTCGACACGCCCAAGATCGAGATTCACACCATCTCCGAATACGACAAGAACGGCCCGTTCTGGGCCTGGAACTGGCTGAAGATCGGCGAGCATTCGGGCACCCATTTCGACGCCCCGCACCACTGGATCACCGGCAAGGAATATTCGGACGGCTATACCGACACCATCTCGGTGCAGAACTATGTCGCGCCAGTCAATGTCATTGATTGTGCAGCGGAATCCACCGCCAACAACGACTATCTGCTCACCGCCGACGCCATCAGGGCCTGGGAAGCCAAGCACGGCGCCATCGGCAAGGGTGAGTGGGTGGTGATGCGTTCCGACTGGGACAAGCGCAACGGTTCGGAGGCCGCCTTCCTGAATGCCGACGCCAATGGCCCGCATTCGCCGGGACCGACGGTCGACGCCATCGAATACATCATCGAGCGCGGCGCCATCGGCTGGGGCACGCAGTGCATCGGCACCGACGCCGGTGCCGCCGGCGGCATGAACCCGCCATACCCGGCGCACAATCTGATGCACAAGGCCAACCGCTACGGCCTCGCCAGCCTGTGCAATCTCGACAAGTTGCCCGCCAAGGGCGCGATCCTGATCGCCGCGCCGCTCAAGATCGTCAAGGGCACCGGCAGCCCCGTGCGTGCCATGGCCCTGGTGCCGAAGGGCTGATTGTAGAGGCCGATCATCGTGGCTTACGATCACGTCATCATCGGCAGCGGCATCAACGGCCTCGTGGCGGCGGCGATGCTGTCGAAACAGGGCGCGCGGGTGCTGCTTCTGGAGCGCGAGCAGCGCCTCGGCGGCTGCATGTTCAGCACCGAGGCGACGCTTCCGGGCTTCACGCATGACGTGATGGCGGCCACGTTCGTTCTGTTCCTGACCGGGCCGGCTCACGCTGCGCTCGGGCAGGACCTTGCCCGCCACGGCCTGGAATTCTGCCACACGCCGCATCCGACGGCGGCGCTGCGTCCCGACGGATCGAGCGTGGTGTTGACCACCGACCGCGCCGCCAATGTGAAGGCTTTCAATGCGCTTTCGTCCGGCGACGGCGACCGCCATGCCGTCGATGTCGGTTCGATCGAGGCCAGCGCCGAACTGCTGTTCGGCTTGCTCGGCGGACAACTGTGGAGCTTCGCCACGGCGAAGCTTCTGGCGCGCGAGGCGTGGCGGCGCGGGTTGCGTGGGCTGGTCGACTATTTCGGCGGGGCCCTGGCGCCGGCACGCGGCTGGCTGGAAACAAACTACAAGTCGCCGCGGATACAGGCCCTGCACGCGCCGTGGGCCCTGCATTGCGGGCTCTCTCCGGAAGACACCTATTCCGCCCAGATGGGCAAGGTCATCGCCTTTGCCCTGGAGGCGGCTGGCGCGCCTATCGTCAAGGGCGGTGCCGGCAAGGCGGTCGAGGCGTTCCGCGCGCTGATCGAGGAACAGGGTGGCGTGATCCGGACCGGTGCGGATGTCGAGCGCATCCTGGTTCGCGGCGGCAAGGCTGCCGGCGTTCGGCTGGCCGGCGGAGAGGAAATCGATGCCTCGAAATCCGTCATCGCTTCCGTCGCGCCGAGCCAGCTCTATGGGCGCCTGCTCGATACCGATGCTCCATCTCCGGCAAAGGATGCGACACGCGCCTACCGTCATGGCCGCGGCAATTTTCAACTGCACTATGCGCTGGATCGTGCGCCGCGCTGGCGGACCGAGGGTCTGGAAAAGGTCGCGCTCATCCATCTCACCGACGGCATCGACGCGGTTTCCAAATCGCACAACGAGGCGACCCGCAGCCTGCTACCGGCAACGCCGACCATGTGTGTCGGGCAACCGGCTTCGCTCGATCCGTCGCGCTGCCCGGAAGGCAAGGCGATCCTGTGGATCCAGGTTCCGGATGCGCCGCGCGCCATCAAGGGCGATGCGGCCGGGCAGATCGCCACGCAAGGCACATGGGACGAGGCGACGCGCGAGGCCTTCGCCGACCGCCTCGAGGCGATCCTGGCTAATCATATCGAAGGTTTCCGCGAAACCGTGCTGGCGCGACGCGCCTATTCGCCGGCCGATCTCGAAGCGATGAACATCAATTTGGTCGGCGGCGATCCCTATGGCGGCGCTTGCACGATCGACCAATTCTTCGTGTGGCGGCCGTTCGCCGGTTCGGTCAATCACCGCAGCGCGATCAAATCGCTGTATCATATCGGGGCCTCGACGCATCCGGGCCCTGGTCTCGGTGGTGGATCGGGTTTCCTCGTGACCAAGGAGTTCCGGTGAACGAACGCACGACCATCAGCGACGACGTCGACGGCCCGCGCCTCGGCGAAATCGGGTTGCAGCAATTCGCGCCCTACCTGATGAACCGCATCATGGGCCGCTACAACGCTTCGCTGCGCGAGGATCTGGCCAAGCTCGGCCTGACCACGCCGAAGATGCGCGCGCTGGCCGTATTGTCGGTGATCGACAATCTGGTGATCGGCAGGCTTGCGGTCTACGCGGTGGTCGAACAATCGACATTGAGCCGTGCGCTGGATGCGCTCGAGGCCGACGGGCTGGTCCGCCGCACCGTCGATCCCGAAGACAGCCGCGCCACGCGCATCTCCATCACCGAAGCCGGCCGTGCCGCCTTCGAGACGCTGTGGCCGACCATGCGCCACTCCTACAACCATATGTTCGCCGGCATCGACGCGGCCGAGCAGGCAGCCTTCGTGGCGACCCTGCAGAAGATGCTGGTGAATGTGCGCAAGCACGAATTCTAGGCGCGGCAAACCGGAAACGGCCGTTGCTGGCGCGTGGCTTCAACAAGGGGAACGACATGGGCAAACAATTACTGATCGCCGTTTTGCTGGCTTCTGCCGCTTGCGTAACGAATGCTGCCGCCGAGCCGATGCCGGGGGTTCGCGGCATCAACCACATCGGTCTCACCGTGCCGGACATAAAGGCGGCCGAGGCCTTCTTCGTCGACGTGATGGGATGCCAGAAGGCGATGAGCTTCGGCCCCTTCCGCGACGACAAGGGCGAATTCATGAAGGACCTGGTCGATGTCGACCCGCGCGCGGTGATCAACCAGATCACGCTGCTGCGCTGCGCGTCAGGTTCGAACATCGAGCTGTTCGACTACAGCGCACCCGACAAGAAGGAGGTGCGGCCACGCAATTCCGACGATGGCGGACACCACATCGCCTTCTACGTCGACGACATCGACGCTGCCGCGAAGTATCTGGCCGCCAAGGGCATTCGCACGCTGAAGGGGCCGCTGCCCGTCAATGACGGCCCCGCGGCAGGCCAGTCGATACTTTACTTCTTCGCGCCGTGGGGACTGCAACTCGAGGCCATCTCGTTTCCGAAGGGCATGGCCTACGAGAAGAATGGCGGCCCGGTGTTGTGGTCGAACACGGACCCGGCCAAGTAGAGGTTACCCCAATGGCAGAGCGCTCATTCGCCAAGGAAGTCCAGAAACTCAAACTGGGCGGCGGCGAGGAATTCACCGGCGAGGGGATTCTCGCCATCACCAAGGCGCTGCTGCAGTGCGGCGTCGGTTATGTCGGCGGCTATCAGGGCGCGCCGATCAGCCATCTGATGGATGTGCTGGCCGACGCGCAGGAAATCCTCGGCGAACTCGGCGTGCATTTCGAGGCGAGCGCCTCGGAAGCCACCGCGACCGCCATGCTGGCGGCCTCGGTGCATTATCCGATCCGCGGTGCCGCCACTTTCAAGTCGACGGTCGGCACCAATGTCGCGTCGGACGCGCTGGCCAATCTGGCCTCTGGCGGCGTTACCGGCGGCGCGCTGATCATCGTCGGCGAAGACTATGGCGAAGGCTCCTCCATCATGCAGGAGCGCAGCCACGCCTTCGCCATGAAGAGCCAGGTCTGGCTGCTCGATCCGCGCCCGAACCTGCCGTCCATCGTCGCGGCGGTGGAACATGGTTTCGAACTGTCGGAAGCCTCCAACACGCCGGTCATGCTGCAGGTGCGCATCCGCTGCTGCCACGTGCATGGTTCCTTCACGGCTAAGGACAATGTCCGGCCCGCCATGACGGTCGCCGACGCGCTGGACAATCCGCGCCGCGACACCCAGCGCATCGTGCTGCCGCCAGCCTCTTTCCTGCATGAGAAGGAAAAGATCTCCAAACGCCTGCCGGCGGCGATCGACTACATCAAGCGCCACAGGTTGAACGAGACTTTTGGCGGTTCCGGCAAAGTCGGCATCGTCATGCAGGGCGGCATGTACAACGGTGTCATCCGCGCGCTGCAGCGGCTCGGCCTCGCCGACGTCTATGGCGAGACGGAAGTGCCGCTGCATGTGCTCAACGTCACCTATCCGCTGGTCGAGGACGACCTCACCGCCTTCTGCGCCGACAAGGACGCGGTGCTGATCGTCGAGGAGGGCCAGCCCGACTATATCGAGCAGGCGCTGGGCTCGATGCTCTACAAGGCCGGCGCCACGGTGAAGCTGGAAGGCAAGGGTGTTTTGCCGATGGCCGGCGAATATTCCGGCGACGTCATGTTGTCGGGCATCGGTGCCTTCATGCGCAAGCACGCCGGCGACATGCTGGCGCCGGAAATCCGCGCGCCCAACGTGCCGGCGCCGCCGATCTTCGACGATCTCGCCAAGACAGTGCCGATGCGCCCGCCGGGCTTCTGCATCGGCTGTCCCGAGCGGCCGATCTTCGCCGCCACCAAGCTTGCCGAGCAGGAGCTTGGCAAGCATCACATCGCCTCCGACATCGGCTGCCACCTGTTCTCGATCATGCCGCCTTTCGAATTGGGGGCAACGACGATGGGTTATGGTCTGGGGCCCGCTTCGGCGTCGGCCTTCAATTCGCCCGACGCCAAGCGCCGCTCCATCTCCTTCGTCGGCGACGGCGGCTTCTGGCACAATGGCCTGACGTCTTCGATCGGCAATGCCGTGTTCAACAAGAACGACGGCGTCATCGTGGTGGTGGACAATTATTATTCGGCGGCGACCGGCGGGCAGGACATCCTGTCGTCACGCGCCTCCAACCGCACGAAGTCGACCAAGCATCCGATCACCGATGCCATCAAGGGCATGGGCGTGAAATGGGTGCGTCACATCGAGCGCACCTACGATGTCGGCGCCATGCGCGAGGCGCTGAAGGAGGCACTGACGACGGAGGAGAAGGGACCGAAGGTCATCGTCGCCTCGTCCGAATGCATGCTCAATCGCCAGCGCCGCGAGGCGCCGCTGAAGAAAAAGGCGATCGCCGACGGCAAGCGCATGGTCAAGACCAAATTCGGCGTCGACGAAGACGTCTGCACCGGCGATCACGCCTGCATGCGCCTGTCCGGCTGTCCGTCGCTGACGGTCAAGCATCTCGACGATCCGCTGCGCGACGACCCGGTGGCGGCGATCGACGAGAATTGCGTCGGCTGCGGCAATTGCGGCGAGGTGGCGGACGCCGCTGTGCTCTGCCCGTCCTTCTATCAGGCTGACGTGGTTTCGAACCCGACCGGCTGGGACCGCTTCTGGTTCGGTCTGCGCCAGCGCGTCATCGCGGCGCTGCAAGGCTGGCGCGAGCGCAGGCGGCCCGTCTTCGGAGATGTCTCGGCATGAAATTCGGTTTGCCGGAAGGTCCGGATACCACCGGCCGTATCGTCAAGATCTGCATCCTCGCCGTGGGCGGGCAGGGCGGCGGTGTGCTCTCTGGCTGGGTGACTGACGTTGCCCAGCGTTCGGGCTGGCATGTGCAATCGACCTCGGTGGCCGGCGTCGCCCAGCGCACCGGCGCCACCATCTATTATGTCGAGATGCTGCCGCGCGATCCGGCGCGGCCCAACGACCGTCCGGTGCTGTCGCTCAGCCCGTCGCCGGGCGACGTCGATATTCTGATCGCCGCCGAGCTTGCCGAGGCGGGCCGGGCTGTGCTGCGCGGCTTCGTAACGCCTGACCGCACCGCCTTGATCGCCTCCAGCCACCGCATGCTGGCAGTGTCGGAAAAGATCGTGCCGGGCGATGGTCGTGCCGATTCCGACACGGTGTCGCGTCGCGCCGGCGAGGCCGCCAGGCGGCTGATCCATTTCGACATGGAAGAGATGGCCAAGAAAGCCGGCAGCGTTGTTTCGGCGAGCCTGTTCGGGGCGCTGGCAGGCTCGGGTGAACTGCCATTCTCCCGCGAGGCCTTCGAGGCGACGATCCGGGCCGGCGGCAAGGGCACCGAGGCAAGCCTGGCCGCCTTCGCGCTCGGCTACGACCGCGCCACCGGCGTCGAAGCGCCGGTTGCCGCGACTGGCGCGAAACCGAAGCAAGCCGAAGGCACCGCTCTGCCCAAGTCTCTGGAGCGGGGATGGCAGGCCTTGTCCGCGCGCGCCGCGGCGTTGCCGCAGCCCGTTCGTGAAATGGCGGAACCCGGCCTGCGCAAGGTGGTCGATTTCCTCGACCTTGCCTATGGCGATGAATATCTTGATCGGCTTGAAGGCATCGTAGCCGTCGACACCGAGGCCGACGGCTACGCGTTTGCGCGGGAAGCGGCGAAATACGTTGCCAACGCCATGGTCTATGACGACATCATTCGCGTCGCCGACCTGAAGACCCGGTCGGAGCGCTCGCGGCGCGTACGCGACGAGGTGCATCTGCGCAAAAACCAGACGCTTGCCACCACCGAATATTTCCACCCGCGCATGGAGGAAATCTGCGGCGCGTTGCCCGCCGGCCTCGGCGCCGCCATCGAGGCGCGGCCAAGGCTGATGAAGGCGCTGAACCGCTTCGTCGACCGTGGCCGGCGCATCCGCACCGACAGCGTCTTCGGTTTCGGCATGTTGTGGACGGTTGCCGGCATGCGCCGCTGGCGGCGCGGACTGTTGAGGCACAGGGTCGAGACCACGCATATGCAGGCATGGCTCAATGTCGCCGAGACCGAGCGCAGCGGCGACTACGCGCTGGGCGTCGAGGTGCTGAAATGCCGGCGGCTGGTGAAGGGCTATTCCGACACGCATGCGCGCGGCCAGTCCAAGTTCGACAAGGTGCTGGCCTGCCTGCCCATGTTGCGCGGGCGCACCGACGCCGCCGACTGGATCAGGCGGTTGCGCGAAGCGGCCTTGGCCGACGCCGACGGCGTGGCGCTCGACGGCGCCATCAGGACGGTGCGGTCCTTCGCCGACGATCCCGGCAAGCTGGCGGGCTGATCGCCATCGAGGCCGACCTGATTGACGGACCGGGCAGTTACTTTATGCTTTGATCATCGCGGATGGAGTCGAGGCCATCCGCTGGTCGTGCGGGATGCGCGGCCGCACGAGTGGATAAGGACGCCCGCATCATGCGGCAGGGGCGGTTCATCAATGGCTGAAACGGATATCCAGGGCTGGGTCGACAGCGAGACCAAGGCGGTCGAGGCGCCGGCCGATCATGGCGACGAGACGCGGCTATGGCTGCGGCTGTTGACGTGCACGACGCTGATCGAGGCCGAAATCCGACGCCAGCTGCGCGAGGAATTCGACTTCACCTTGCCGCGTTTCGACCTTCTGGCGCAACTCGAACGCGCCGAAGACGGCATGGTGCTGGGCGAGGTCTCGCGCCGCATGATGGTTTCGGCCGGCAATCTCACCGCGCTGGTCGAGCGACTGGTCGAAAGTGGCCATATCAGCCGCACCACCTCGCCGACCGACCGTCGCGTCCAGATCATCGCGTTGACCGAGTTCGGCAGGAAGGAATTCCGCAAGATGGCCGACCGCCACGGCGACTGGATCGGCGCGCTGTTCAAGGATTTGTCGGCGCGCGATCGGGACGTGCTGATGAAGGAACTCGGCAAGCTGAAAGGTTCGATCCGCGGCGCGCTGGCGGATGACGCCTGACTGGAAATCTTGGACACGCTGGCGGATGACGCCCGCGTCCCAGACATGAAAAACGGCCGCGCAGTTCACTGCGCGGCCGCCTTTGTCACTCCCGCATCACCTCGCGGGCGGCACCGGGCACTCGGCCGCGCTTCAGGCTGGGCAGCGCCAGCATCAAAAGCACGAACAGGCCGGTGGCGAGCTTGAGGTCGGGCGGCGGCATGCCGGCGGCAAGGCACAGCGAGACCAGCTGGTAATAGACGACGGCGCCGACGAAGGGCGCCGCGAGTTGCCGCAGCACTGTCTGCTTGCCGGTAATCGCCTCACCGATCATCAAAGCGGCCAGGCCGTTAATGAGGATGCCGAGGCCCATATTGACGTCGGCGAAGCCCTGGCTCTGCACCATCAGCGAGCCGCTGAGCGCCGAAAACGCGCTGGCCAGGCCGACGCCGCCGATGGTGGCGGTCCACACATTGATGCCTTGCGCTTCGGCCATGTCCGGATTGGCGCCAACGGCGCGGATGGCGGTGCCGCGTTCCGTCTTGAAGAACAGATAGAGCAGGACGAGCACGAGAAGACCCAGCGCCCCGGCGATGACGATCTTGGTGCTCGGGAAACCGGGCTGGCCGACGGGCGACCACTCGAACAGCGAAGGCATGCCGAACACCGAAAGGTTCGAGCGGCCCATGATGCGCAGATTGATCGAATAGAGCATCGTCATCATCAGGATGCCGGCGAGCAGCGTGTGGATGCGGAAGCGCAGGTGGATGAAGGCGGTGCAGCAGCCTGCGATGAAGCCGGCGATCAGCGCGGCGGCGATCGCCGTCAGCGGCGACTGGCCGGCGGCGAGCAGCACGCCGGCGACGCAGCCGCCGAGCGGGAAGGCGCCTTCGCTGGTCAGGTCGGGGAAGGAGAGCATCCTGAACGGGATCATGATGCCGAGCACGACGAAGGCCAGAATGAGGCTCTGCGCCAGCGTGACGGGAACGAGCGCGACGAAGCTCGAAAAGATATCCTGGATCATGGCCATATCGGTCAGCTCGCCAGCAGCATGCGGTCGCTCTTGACGGCGAAGTGGCCGATCAGGTCCGCGACGGTGGTTTGTTTTTTCTCATCGCCGCCGATTTCAAGGCGGACCTTGCCGGCGTCGAGCATGAGGATGCGATTTCCGTAGTCGACGGCGTGCTGCATGTTGTGTGTCACCATCAGCGTGGTGAGTTTCAGCGCTTCGACGGCACGGATGGTCGCCTTCATGACGATGTCGGCGGTGCGCGGGTCGAGTGCGGCGGTGTGTTCGTCAAGCAGCAGGAGCTCCGGCTCGCCGCCCACCGCCATGATCAGCGAAAGCGATTGCCGCTGGCCGCCGGAAAGCAGTTCGACGCGCGTGTCCAGCCGGTTCTCGAGGCCGAGGCCGAGCAGCGAGAGACGCTCCTTGTAGGCGGCCAGGCGCGTGGCGTTGAGGCCCTGGCGCAGCCGGCGCTTCTGGCTGCGCAGATCGGCCAGTAGCATGTTTTCGGCCACCGTCATCGAGGCGGCGGTGCCTTTCATCGGATCCTGGAAAACCCGGGCGAGCTTGGTCGCACGCTTGTGGACGGGCATTCCCGTCACGTCGGTCTCGTTGATCTGGACACGGCCGGAATCGAGCACTAGTGCGCCGGAAATGGCGTTGAGCATGCTCGACTTGCCGGCGCCGTTGGAGCCGATGACGACGCCGAAATCGCCCGTCTTGAGCGACAGGCTCAAGCCATCGAGTGCGATCTTCTCGTCAGCCTGTCCCTTGAAGAATATCTTGCGTGCCGATTTGATTTCCAGCATCCGCGCCCTCCTGGCGCAAGGCTTCGGCAGTCGTCCTGGATTGCCGGATGCGATGCGCAGATGAAATCTGTCAGGCGTTGTCGTCCGTCCCGATCGGCCGCCGCCCGGTTGTTATGAAGAAGCGGCGCCCGAGCGTTCAGTTCAGGCGCCGCCATGCAGTCCTTACCTTGCCGAACTCAGTCGGCGAAGCACTTGCAGCCGTCGAGCGCGGCCGGGATCTTGATGCCGAATTCGCCGGCGACCTTCTTCGAGATCAGCGGGCTGTGGTCCGAATAAGCCGGACGGAACGGCGGGATTTCCTTGGGGTCCTTGCCCTTCAGGATCTCCGCAGCGATCTTGCCGGCGGCCATGCCGACCTGCTCGTAGTTGACGGCGAAGCTCGCCGGAACGACACCCTTGCGCACGGCGCCGTCGTCGGAGTTGACGATCGGGATGCCGGCCTGGCGGGCGGCGGCCGAGACGGCGGCAATCGCCGGCTGCAAGAGGTTCGAAGCCGGCGTGTAGATTACGTCGGCCTTGCCCTTGAGCGAAGCGATGCGCTGCTGGATGTCGTTGACGTTGTCGACGCCGACGGGAACGACCTCGAAGCCGGCCTTGGGGGCTGCTTCCTTGATCTTCTCCAGCACGGCCACGTCATTGGCTTCGCCAGGATTATAGGGCACGCCGAAACGCTTGGCTTCCGGCAGAAGCTTCTTGGTGAATTCCATCACGGCCGCCACGTCCTGCAGGTCGGACGAGCCGGTGATGCCGGTGTCGCCGGCTTCCCACGACGGGACCAGCTTGGCCGCGACCGGATCGGTGACGGCGGTGAAGACGATGTTGATGCCGCTGCCGGCAAGCTGCTGCTTGGCGATCTGCGAGACCGGCGTGGTGACGGTGTAGATCAGCTTCGGCTTCTCGGCCTTCAGCTTTTCGATCATCTGCGGTACCAGCGTGGCGTCGAAATTGGTGTGGCTCTCGGTGAACACCACATCCTTGCCTTCAACGAAGCCGTTTTCGGCCAGCGCCTTCTTGAAGCCGGCGATCGAGGCGTTGAGCTGCGGATGCTCGCCGAAATTGGCGATGCCGATGCGGATAGGGTCGGCTGCCGCCGCGACGACGCTGGCGATGAGCGAACCCGCAAGTACTATTCCGGACAACCAGCCGGACTTCGACAAAATCATGTTTTCCTCCCAGATTTGGCAAGCCGCCGTCTCTCCCCGGCGCCCCAGACTGCATCATAACGGGTCGGCAAACCTTGTCAAAAGGTTTATATATAAACTATCCCCTGTGGATGTTTGATATATTATTTTGCCGATAGGTCCGCCAAATATATGATCCTTGCGTGGAGGAAAAGTGCGATGCGGGGTGAGGAGCCTTCGACCAAGACGGAAGCGGCCTATTCGCGGTTGAGGCGTGACATCCTCACCACGCGGCTGGAGCCCGGCTCGCCGCTGAAGCTCGGCGCGCTGAACCAGGCTTACGGCTTCGGCTGGACGCCGCTGCGCGAGGCCCTGTCCAGGCTGGAAGCGGAAAAGCTGGTCACCGCCGTCTCCAACCGCGGCTTCGCCGTCGCGCCCGTGTCGCGCGCCGAACTGGAGGACCTCATCCGGGCGCGGGAAGTGGTCGAGCTGCCGCTGCTGCAGGAATCGATCGAGAAGGGCGGGGCCGAATGGGAATCGGCCGTGGTCACCGCGCATTACCGGCTTTCGCGTTGCAAGTTCACGCCGGACGACCCGTCCGAGGCGGCGGTCGAGGAGTGGGACGAGCGTCACGCCGCCTTTCACGCCGCGCTCGTCAGTGCCGCCAGTTCCGCCTGGCTGCTGCGTTTCCAGGCGATGGTCTACGACCAGTTGCGCCGCCACCAGCATTTTCTCAGTCTTGCGCCGATGCTGCGCGCCGCGCGCGGCCGTGGCGGCAATTTCGAAATGGCGGTCGCTGCCTTGCACGATGCCATGGGCATCGACCATCACACCGCGCTGATGGATGCCGCCTTCGATCGCGACATCGAACGCGCCCGCGGGCTGATGACCGAGCACATCTCCTTCACCCTGCAGGCTTTCGTCACCTTCGAAGGTGTCGACGCCGGCAAGGCGGCGTAGCGTTTCCACCACGATTTTTGCAGTTCGCTCCCCGTTCTCTTCAGGTCCTGGGCCGAAGGCCTGCGCTTTCGTTTCGCCCTTTCCCTGTGGGGAAGCCTTCATCGGCGATGACTATCGCGGCATTCCAATAACTTTAAGCTTGAAATATCTTTCGATCCAGACCACACTCGTCTCATGGTTGACGCGCGGTCCGCTGGACCGTGAAGCAAGCGGAGATGGCCATGAAGATCGTATGCATCGGCGGCGGACCGGCCGGGCTCTATTTTGCCCTGCTGATGAAGAAGCAGAACCCCGAGCATCAAGTCACCGTGGTCGAGCGCAATCGGCCCTACGACACTTTTGGCTGGGGCGTGGTCTTCTCCGACGCCACCATGCAGTCGATGCGCAAATGGGACCCCGAGACAGCGGCCACCATCGAGGACGCCTTCAATCATTGGGACGACATCGAACTGGTGTTCAAGGGTCGCAAGATCCGCACCACCGGCCATGGCTTCGTCGGCATCGGCCGCAAGAAGATGCTCAACATCCTGCAGGACCGCTGCATCGAACTCGGCGTCGAGATGGTGTTCGAGCGCGAGGTGACGGGCGATCAGGAATTCCCCGACGCCGACCTCATCATCTCCTCGGATGGCGTCAATTCGCGCATCCGGGCGAAATATGCCGACGTCTTCAAGCCCGATATGGTGGTCCGGCCGAACCGCTTCATCTGGCTCGGCACCAACAAGGCCTTCGATGCCTTCACCTTCGATTTCCAACGCACCGAGCATGGCTGGTTCCAGGCGCATATCTACCGTTTCGACGACACCACCTCGACCTTCATCGTCGAGACCACCGACGAGGTGTTCCAGGCGCACGGCATCGACAAGATGGATCAGGACCAGTCGATCGCCTTCTGCGAGAAGCTGTTCGCCGAGACGCTCGACGGCCACAGCCTGATGACCAATGCCCGCCATATGCGCGGCTCGGCCTGGCTGAATTTCGGCCGGCTGATCTGCGGCAAGTGGAGCCATTTCAACGGCAACAGCCATGTCGTCTTGATGGGCGACAGCGCCCACACCGCGCATTTCGCCATCGGCTCGGGCACCAAGCTCGCCATCGACGACGCCATCGAACTGACCAACCAGTTCAACATTGCCGGCCACGACGCCAAGAACATCCCGGCCGTGCTCGAGGCCTATGAAGAGGTGCGCCGCGTCGACGTCGCCCGCATCCAGAACGCGGCGCGCAACGCCATGGAATGGTTCGAGGTGGTTGGCACGCGTTATGCCGACACGCTGGAGCCGGAACAGTTCATGTATTCGATGCTGACGCGCTCGCAGCGCATCAGCCACGAGAATTTGCGCCTGCGCGACAAGGACTGGCTGGAAGGCTATGAGCGCTGGTTCGCCGAGCGCGCCGGCGCGCCCGCCCAGCCCAATGGCAGGCCGGTGCCGCCGATGTTCACGCCGTTCAAGGTGCGTGGCATGACCTTGCACAACCGTGTCATCGTCTCGCCGATGGCGATGTATTCGGCCAAGGACGGCATGCCGAACGATTTCCATCTCGTTCATCTGGGTTCGCGCGCCATGGGCGGTGCGGCACTGGTGTTCCCGGAAATGACCTGCGTGTCTCCCGACGCGCGCATCACCCCCGGCTGCCTTGGCCTGTGGAACGAGGAGCAGAAGCAAGCCTGGAAGCGCGTGGTCGAATTCGTTCACGGCGATACGCCGGCCAAGATCGGCATCCAGCTTGGCCATGCCGGCCGCAAGGGCGCGACCAAGCTTGCCTGGGACGGCATCGACCAGCCGGTGACCGAGGGTGGCTGGCCGCTGATCTCGGCTTCCGCCATTCCCTATCTCAAGCATTCCGAGGTGCCGCGCGCGGCCACGCGCGAGGATATGGAGCGGATCAAGGGCGATTTCGTCCGGGCCGCGAAATGGGCCGACGAGATCGGTTTCGACATCCTCGAACTGCATTGCGCGCACGGCTATCTGCTGTCCGCCTTCCTGTCGCCGCTGACCAATCGCCGCCAGGACGAGTATGGCGGCGATCATGCGGCGCGGGCGAAATATCCGCTGGAAGTGTTCCACGCCATCCGCGCCGTCTGGCCGGAAGAGAAGCCGATCTCGGTACGCCTTTCCACCAACGACTGGTCCGACGGCGGCAACACGCCGGAGGATGCGGCGATCTTCGCCCGCATGTTCAAGGATGCCGGCGCCGACCTGATCGACTGCTCGTCGGGCCAGGTGGTCAAGGAGGAGGCGCCGGTTTACGGCCGCCTGTGGCAGACGCCGTTCTCCGACAAGATCCGCAACGAGGTGCAGGTTTCGACCGTCGCCGTCGGCGCGATCTCGGAGGCCGACCACGCCAACTCGATTATCGCCGCCGGTCGCGCCGACCTCTGCGCCATCGCGCGCCCGCATCTCGCCGACCCGGCCTTCGTCATGCACGAGGCCGCCAGGATCGGCTATGCCGGGCAGCTCTGGCCGAAGCAGTATTATTCGGGCCGCGCGCAATATGAGACCAATCTGGCGCGCGCGGCGGCCGAGGCGGCGGGCCGCAAATGAGCCAGCCGCGTCACGCCCTTGTCACTGGCGCCGGCAGCGGCATCGGCCGCGCCATCGCGCTGGCCCTGGCGGCCCGTGGCCATGTCGTGTCGCTGGCCGGCCGTCATGCCGCGCCGCTGGACGAGGTTTCCAGGGAGATCGCGGCGACGGGCGGCAAGTCCGTGGTGATCGATGGTTTCGACGTGACCGATGCGGCGGCGATTGCCGTCGGCAGCGCCAGGGCGATCGCCGCTTGCGGCGAGGTGGCGGTACTGGTCAATTGCGCCGGCGAGGCGCCGTCGGCGCCGTTCGAACGCACCGACGCGGCGCTGTGGAACCGCGTCATCGGCATCAACCTGACCGGCACGTTCCTGGTCACGCAGGCATTGCTGCCGTCGATCCGCAAGGCCGGCAAGGGCCGCATCGTCAACGTCGCCAGCACTGCGGGCCTGACGGGTTACGCTTACGTCTCCGCCTACTGCGCCTCCAAGCACGGCGTTGTCGGGCTGACCCGGGCGCTGGCGCTGGAACTGGCGCGCAGCGACATCACCGTCAACGCCGTCTGCCCCGGTTTCACCGACACGCCGCTGCTCGATGGCGCGGTCGAGACCATCGTCGGCAAGACGGGGCGCACCGCCGACGAGGCACGCGCCAATCTGGCACGCTCCAATCCGCAGGGAAGGCTGGTCGCGCCGCAGGAGGTCGCCGACGCCGTGCTGTGGCTGGTGTCGGAAGGCGCCAGCGCCATCACCGGCCAGGCGATCGCGGTTGCCGGCGGCGAAGTCATGACCGGCTGACGATAAATCACAAAAGGGGAGGAACGGATGACCGACAAGGCACTGGAAAAGGGCATTACCGAACACGGTACCGGGTTCGGCGGCACCGAATGGAACATTCTTGGCCAGCGCTATTTTCCAAAGGCGACCTGCGCTTCCAGCTTTGCCTTCGAGACCAACAGCGATCCCGGCCAGTTCGTGCCGGTTCACATTCACCCGATGCAGGAGGAATTCATCCTCGTGCAGGAGGGGCAGCTGGAATTGAAGCTCGACGGCAAGTGGTTCACGGCAAAGGCCGGCGATCTGGTGCGCATGCCGCGTGGCATCCCGCACGGTTATTTCAACAAGTCGGACAAGCCGGCGCGCGCGCTGTTCTGGGTCTCGCCGGCCGGCAGGCTCGAGGATCTGTTCAAGAAGCTGCACAAGCTGACCGATGTCGAGGAAGTGGTGAGGCTTTCGGCCGAGCACGACGTGGATTTCCTGCCGCCGTCGGCCAGCGACTGACGGCGAGACAAAAATCGGGCGACGCCTCTGCGGCTCGCCGAACCAAGCCAAGGATGGATGAGTGATGACCAACGCGATGCTGGACAAGAAGCGCCCGTTCAAGGGCCACAAGGCCAAGCATTTCCTCTTCGAGACCGACGAGGACGGTCGTGTGGCGACGATCACGCTCAACCGGCCGGAGCGCAAGAACCCGCTGACCTTCGAAAGCTACGAGGAACTGGGCGACCTGTTCCGTTCCTTGCACAAGGCAAGCGATGTGCGCACGGTGGTGTTGACCGGTGCCGGCGACAATTTCTCCTCGGGTGGCGACGTGTTCGAGATCATCGAGCCGCTGACTAGGATGGCGATGCCGGAACTCTTGTCCTTCACCCGCATGACCGGCGATCTGGTGCGCCAGATCCGCGCCTGCCCGCAGCCTGTCATCGCCGCCGTCGACGGCATCTGCGCCGGCGCCGGCGCCATCCTGGCGATGAGCGCCGATTACCGTGTCGCCACGCCCGAGGCCAAGACCGCCTTCCTGTTCACCCGCGTTGGCCTCGCCGGCGCCGACATGGGCGCCTGCGGCATTCTCCCGCGCATCATCGGCCAGGGCCGCGCGGCGGAGCTTCTGTTCACCGGCCGCTCGCTGTCGGCGGCCGAAGGCCACGCCTGGGGTTTCTACAATGCCCTGCATGAGCGCCCTGTGATGTTGGCCGAGGCGCAGCGCTTCGCCCGCAATCTCGCCGACGGCCCCTGGTTCGCGCATGCCATGACCAAGAAGATGCTCGACCAGGAATGGTCGATGGGCATCGAGGAACTGATCGAATCGGAAGCGCAGGCGCAGGCCATCTGCATGGCCACCGGCGATTTCCGCCGCGCTTTCGAGGCTTTCGCCGCCAAGTCGAAGCCGGTCTTCGAAGGAAACTGACGATGGACAGCCAACAGCGTTCCAGCGGCCCGACGCGCGACCATCTCGACTGGCCGTTCTTCGCCGACAGTCACAGGGCCTTGGCCGCCGATCTCGATCGTTTTGTCGCCGGCGGCGGCCTTGGCCATGTCGACCATCACGATGCCGATACCGCCTGCAAGGGCCTGGTGCGCAAGCTGGGCGCCGGCGGCTTCCTGCGCCACTGCGTGCCGGCCGAATTTGGCGGCGCCGCGACGGAGATCGACAGCCGCTCGCTCTGCCTGATCCGCGAAACGCTCGCCTATGCCGACGGGCTGGCGGATTTCGCCTTCGCCATGCAGGGGCTGGGCACCGGCGCCATCAGCCTGTCGGGCTCGCCTCAGATCAAGCAGGCGATCCTGCCGAAAATCGCCAAGGGTGAGCTGATCTCGGCCTTTGCATTGACCGAGCCGGAGGCCGGTTCCGACGTTGCGGCGATGAGCACGTCAGCCGAACGGCGGGGCGAGGAATTCGTGCTCAATGGCGAGAAGGTGTTCATCTCCAACGGCGGCATCGCCGATGTCTACACTGTCTTTGCCCGCACCGGCGAGGCGCCGGGCACGCGCGGCATTTCGGCCTTCGTGGTTTTCGCCGACACGCCGGGTTTCCACATCGCCGAGCGCATCGAAACCATCGCGCCGCATCCGCTTGCCCGCATCCGCTTCGACAATTGCCGCGTGCCGGCGGCGAACCTGCTCGGCCAGCCGGGCGAGGGATTCAAGATCGCCATGCGCACGCTTGACATCTTCCGCCCGTCCGTCGCCGCCGCCGCTCTGGGTTTCGCCCGCCGCGCGCTGGATGAAGCCGTGGCGCATGCCAAATCACGAAAAATGTTCGGGGCGACGCTGGCCGACCTGCCGACCGCGCAAAGCACGCTGGGCGAGATGGCGACGGCCATCGACGCTGCATCGCTGCTCACCGTGCGCACCGCCTGGCGGCGCGACGTGCAGAAATTGCCGATTACGCGCGAGGCCGCAATGGCCAAGATGACCGCCACTGAGAACGCGCAATGGGTGATCGACCAGGCGCTGCAGATGTTCGGCGGTCGCGGCGTGCGCGTCGGCGAGATCACCGAGAGCCTTTACCGCGAAATCCGCGCGCTGCGCATCTATGAGGGCGCCACCGAAGTTCAGAAGCTGATCATCGGCCGTGAGTTGATGAAAAGTGCCGGGAAATGACTGGAGTAGACATGAACGTGACCGTTAAGCCCGAACACAAGGCCGCCACGACGCCGCACCGGGTGCTGCAGCCGGAAGGCTGGGCCAAGCCCATCGGCTATGCCAACGGTATGGAAGCACGCGGCCGCACCATTTTCGTCGGCGGCCAGATCGGCTGGAACAGTCAATGCAAATTCGAGGCGCATGATCTGCCCGGCCAGATCAGGCAGACGCTGGAAAACATCGTCGCCATCCTGCGCGAGGGCGGCGCCGGCCCCGAACACGTCACCACCATGACCTGGTATGTGCTCGACCGCAAAGCCTATTCGGCTTCGCTGAAGGAGATCGGCGCGGCCTGGAAGGCGACCATGGGCCGCAATTTCCCTGCCATGGCAGTCGTCCAGGTCTCCGGGCTGGTCGAGGACGAGGCGCTGGTGGAAATCCAGGCGACGGCGGTGGTGCCAGACTAAACAGGTTCGACGTTTTTTGCTCGGCCGTGGGCGCTGCCCCTCACCCTTACCCTCTCCCCGTGAAGAACGGGGAGAGGCGGCGGCGGCGTTGCGGCCAATCTCTCTTCTCCCCGTTCTTCACGGGGAGAAGATGCCGGCAGGCAGATGAGGGGCGGCGTCATCTTGGCAATGCTTAAGCCAACAGCTCAAGCGTTCTACAGCCGGGTGCGAACGTTCCAAAGTTCCGGGAACAGCACCACCTCCAGCATCTTGCGCAGATAGGAGACGCCGCCTGTGCCGCCGGTGCCGCGCTTCAGGCCGATGATGCGCTCGACCGTGGTGACGTGGTTGAAACGCCAGCGCCGGAAATAATCCTCGAAATCGACCAGCTTCTCGGCGAGCTCGTAGAGATCCCAATATTTCTGCGGTGCCGCATAGACCGCCTTCCAGGCTTCCAGCACCTGCGGATTCTCTTCGCGGGTCTCGCGCCAGTCGGTGCGGCTCGCATCGGGGCCGATATCGAAGCCGTTGCGTGACAAAAGCTGCAGCGCCTCGTCATAGAGGCTGGGTTCGGCCAAGATGCCCTCAAGCTTGGCGATCAGCTCCGGGTCATGGGCGTGCGGGCCGAGCATCGCCGTATTGCGGTTGCCGACCAGGAATTCGACGGCCCGGTATTGATAGGACTGGAAACCCGACGACTGGCCGAGCGAATTGCGGAACTCGGTGTATTCGCTGGGTGTCATCGTGCGCAGCACGTCCCAGGAATTGTTGAGCTGTTCGAAGATGCGCGCCACCCGGGTCAGCATCTTGAAGGCAGGCTGTGGCCGGTCGGCCCGGATCGCGCGCATGGCCGAGCGGATCTCATGGATCGCCAGCTTCATCCACAGTTCGGACGTCTGGTGCTGGATGATGAACAACAGCTCGTCATGCGCGGTCGATAGCGGCTCCTGCGCATCCAGCACGCGTTCGAGATGCAGATAGTCGCCATAGGACATACGCTCCTTGAACGACATCTCAGCGCCTTCCTTGGAAGGGTCGTAAGGCTTGCTCATGTCACCAGGGCCTTCTTGCGGTATTGCGGTTCGTCCCAGCGCCGGTTGGTCATGACGTCCTCCAGCACACCGACCGCACCGAGCACTTCCTGCTCGCCTATATAGAGCGGCGTGAAGCCGAAGCGGATCGCGTCGGGCGCACGGAAATCGCCGATGACGCCGCGTGCGATCAGCGCCTGCATGATGGCGTAGCCTTCCGGGTGCCGGAACGAAACCTGGCTACCGCGTTCGGCGCCATTGCGCGGCGAGGCAAGCGTCAATTCCGGGCAGCGTGTCTCGACCTCGCGGATGAAGAGGTCGGCGAGCGCGATCGACTGCTTGCGGACATCCGCCATCGAAACACCTTCCCAGGCGTCCATCGCGGCATCAAGTGCTGCCATGGCGATCACCGCCGGCGTGCCAACGCGCATGCGGTCGATGCCGGCACCTGAGCGGTAGTCGAGGTCGAAGGCGAAGGGGCTTTCATGGCCGAGCCAGCCGGAAAGGGCAGGGCGCACCTTGTCGGTGTGTTTTGGCGCGACATAGATGAAGGCCGGCGCGCCCGGGCCGCCATTCAGATATTTGTAGGTGCAGCCAACGGCGAAGTCCGCCTTGGTGCCTTCAAGGTCGACGGCGAGCGCGCCGGCCGAATGCGCGAGGTCCCAGACGGTGATGACGCCGGCGGCATGGGCCTTGGCCGTCAGCTTCTTCATGTCGTGCAGGCGGCCGGTGCGGTAATCCACTTCGGTGATCATCAAGACGGCGACGCTTTCATCGATCGACGCCTCGACCGCTTCGGGTTCCACCACCTTCAGCTCGTAACCCTTGTCCAGCGAGCCCAGCAGGCCTTGCGCCATGTAGAGATCGGACGGGAAATTGCCGCTGTCGGACAGCACCACCCGTCGCGACGGGTTGAGATCGAGTGCAGAGGCCAGCGCCTGATAGACCTTGATCGACAGCGTGTCGCCGACGACGACGGTGCCTTGAGGCGCGCCGATCAGCCTGCCGATGCGGTCGCCCAGTTTGCGAGGCTGCATCATCCAGCCCGAAGCGTTCCAGCCGCGGATCAGCTGTTCGCCCCATTGGGCGGTCATCATGTCCTGCACGCGCTGGACGGCACTTTTCGGCAGCGGCCCCAGCGAGTTGCCGTCGAGATAGAAGACGCCTTCCGGCATGTGGAATAGGGCGCGTGTTCTGGCGAAATCGGTCATGGTCAATGGGCGTCTTTCAGGCGGAAGCGCTGGATCTTTCCAGTCTGGGTTTTCGGCAATGCGTCGATGAACTTCATCGAACGCGGATATTTGTAGGGCGCGATCGTCGCCTTGACGTGATCCTGCAGCCGTTTGCGGGTCAATTCGTCCGGCGCCACTCCCGCCATCAGCACGACATGCGCCTGCACGATCTGCCCGCGCTCCTCATCGGGTACGCCGATCACCGCGCATTCCTTGACGTCGGGGTGCGAAAGCAACGCCGCTTCCACTTCCGGGCCCGCGATGTTGTAGCCGGCGGAAATGATCATGTCGTCGGAGCGCGCGGCGAAATGGAAATAGCCATCCTCGTCCTGGATGAAGGAATCGCCGGTCAGGTTCCAGCCGTCGCGCACATATTTGCGCTGGCGTTCGTCGGCAAGATAGCGGCAGCCGGTCGGGCCGCGTACGGCCAGCCGGCCGACCTCGCCGCGCGGCACTTCGTTCATGTCGTCGTCGACGATCTTTGCCTGGTAACCGCTCACCGGCTTGCCGGTACAGGCCGGCTTGGAATCGCCGAAGCGGTTCGAGATGAAGATGTGCAGCATCTCGGTGGCGCCGATGCCGTCCAGCATCGGCTTGCCGGTCTTTTCCATCCATTCTTCGTAGACCGGCGCCGGCAGCGTTTCGCCGGCCGAGACCGCGGCGCGCAGCGAGGACAGGTCCGCGCCCTTGTCCATCGCCACCAGCATGGCGCGATAGGCGGTCGGCGCCGTGAAGCAGACGGTGGCGCGATAGGTCTGGATGATCTCGATCATGTTGGGCGGCGAGGCGTTTTCAAGCAGCGTCGCCGCCGCGCCAAAGCGCAGCGGGAAAATGGCCAGCCCACCCAGGCCGAAGGTGAAGGCGAGCGGCGGCGACCCGACAAAGATGTCGTCCGGCGTCACGCCCAGCACCTCCTGGGCATAGCCGTCGGCGATGATCAGCAGATCACGATGGAAATGCATCGTCGCTTTCGGCTCGCCCGTCGTTCCCGAGGTGAAGCCGAGCAGGGCGACATCGTCGCGCCCGGTGTTGACCGCCTCGAAACGCACGTCCTTGTCCAGCGCGACACGGTCGAGTTCGGCGTCGTGGTTGGCGGTCCCGTCGAAGCCGATGACCTGTTTGAGGAAATGGCTCTGCTTGGCGCAGGCCACCATTTCTTCCATCAGCCGCGTGTCGCACAGCGCCAGGCTGATCTCGGCCTTGTCGACGATCTGGGCGAGTTCGCCGGCGCGCAGCATCGGCATGGTGTTGACCACCACAGCGCCGGCCTTGGTCGCCGCCAGCCAGCAGGCCACCATGGCCGGGTTGTTCGCCGAACGGATCAAGACGCGGTTGCCCGGCTTGACGCCGTAATTCTCGACCAGCGCATGCGCCAGCCGGCTGGTCCAGTCGGCCAGTTCCTTATAGGTGCGGCGGCGTCCGTTGCCGATCAGCGCGGTGTGGTCGCCGAAACCCTTCTCCACCAGCCGGTCGGTCAGCTCGACGCCGGCATTGAGGCGGTCGGGATAATCGAAACGGTCGAGGAGAAAGTCGGGCCAAAGATCCGGAGGCGGGAGGTTGTCGCGCGCGAACGTGTCGATATGCGCCGTCGGCCCAAGCATCTCGTTCGATCTCCCAGCTTCCATATGATGTGCGCCGGCCGTCTTCATGCGGGTTTTGGTCATATCCGGCGTGGCGGTGCCGGTTCTTGGCCCGAACGGCCTTCGCCGCACGATCCGGATCGATCCCGCCGGGACGAACGCTCGCATAGGGCATGGGTTATTTCAAGCATAAAGTTTATCGTTGAAGCCTGCCTCCATGTGGCTATTGTACGGCACGACGGGATCGGCCAAACAGCCGGTGGTGGGCAGGAGACGCTTCGGATGATCGTTCGCAAAGTGCAGGATTGGGATGGCGCCTATTCCAACGGTGTCAACATCGCCGGCGGCGATCGGTGGCCGGAGGCCTGGGTGGCGCCGGCGGCCGCCTATCGCAAGGAACTCTCGGCCGCTGGCCGCGCGCAACTCGACATCGCGTATGACGGAGGCGAACGCAACCGCCTCGACCTGTTCCTGCCCGCCGGGGCTCCCAAGGGCCTGGTCGTCTTCGTGCATGGCGGCTACTGGATGGCGCTCGACAAGAGTTTCTGGTCGTATCTGGCGCGCGGCGCCGTTGAAAGCGGCTATGCGGTGACAATGCCGTCCTATACGCTGGCGCCGCAAGCGCGCATAACCGACATCACCGCTGAGATCGGCAAGGCCATTGAAAAGGCGGCGGAACTGGTGAGCGGCGACATCCGCCTCACCGGCCATTCCGCCGGCGGCCATCTGGTCACGCGCATGATTTCCACGACATCGCCGCTATCGGACGGCGTCCGTCGCCGCATCGTCAACACCGTCTCCTTGTCCGGCGTGCATGACCTGCGGCCGATCATGAAGACGGGGATGAACGACACGCTGAAGATCGATCAGGCCGAGGCCCTCGCCGAGAGCCCGGCTCTGCTGCCGCCGATGGATGGTGCGCGCCTGGTTTGCTGGGTGGGCGGCGGCGAGCGCTCCGAATTCATCCGCCAATCGGAATTGCTCGCCAACATCTGGACCGGCCTCGGCGCCGCGACCGGCTTCTACGCCGAGCCGGACCGCCACCATTTCAATGTCATCGACGGGCTGGCGGATGCCGCGCACCCGCTGACCCGAACCCTGCTGGAAGGCTAGCGCCTGTCTCAGGCCTGCCGCGTCTCGAAGCGACAGGCGGGCGCGCCGCAGGCCGCGCATTCGGTTTCGCGCGCGACAACATCGTCGCGGCCAAGCACCATGCGGCCGACCGCTGTCGCCATGCCGGCGATGGCGTGGCAGACGGGCTGCGATGAAGGACCGTAACCGGCGGCGAAGGGACTGTTGCGCACAGTCAGTTCGATGCCGGCCGCATCGCGGCTGAACGACCAGACACCCCAGCCGAGATCGGGGGCGGTGCCGGCCACTGTCGAGAGCAGCGCGTCGGCGTCGCCGCCGCCATGCGCCTTGTAGGCGCGGGCGCTGTCGCCGCCCATCTCGATGACCGAGGCGGCAAGCGCCTCGAAGGCGTTCCGTCGCCCCGTATCGTCGAGGCGGCGGAACAGGCCCATCAGGGCTTCCGGCCGCATCAGCATGTAGCGGCGGCTCTCGTCGAGCACCTGGCCGTTGGCGCTGTCGAAATCCAGGCGCTGGCGAAAGGGCGCCTTCACGATGCCGCCTCGGCGAAGCCGCGAACCGCTCCGTCGAACGCGTCGCGCACGACGTCGACATCGCTGGCCAGGACGACGAGGCTGTAGCCTTCCGCCCGCCGCTGCCGCGCCTTGTCGAGGCTGCCGGTGAAGATACCGCAGGGCACGCCGGCCCTGCTGCAGGCATCCTTCACCAGCCGGCAGGCGTCCTCGATGGCGCTGGCGTCCTTGCCGCGCGCCGCATAGGAGATGCCGAGATCGCCGGTGCCGATCAGCACAAAGTCCAGTCCGGGAACCGTCATGATCTCTTCGACATTCTCGACGCCCTTGGCGGTCTCGATCATGATGCCGACCGCGACCCGGTCCGCCCGTTCGAGATAGGTGCCAAAGCCGATTGCCAACGGCCTGACGCCACCACCGGAACGATGGCCGTGCGGCGGAAAGCGGGAGGCCGCGACCGCCTGTTCGGCCTGTTCGCGCGTCTCGATCAGTGGCACCAGAACGCCGTCGCATCCGGCGTCCAGCGCCGAACCGATCGCCGTCGTTGAACAGTCGGCGACCCGCGCGATCGTCGGCACGTCGCCGCCGGTGATGCCCACCGCCGTTTCCAGGGAGCGGCGATCCCACAGCCCATGCTGCAGATCGATGACGAGGGCGTCGGTGCCGGTTCGCGCGGCCATCTCGACGATGGAGGCGTGACCGAGCGTCAGCCAGACCACGCCGAGCTTTTCGTTGGCTGCAAGCCGTGCCTTCAGCCGTCCGGACAGGACAATGGACATCCGTTGATCTCCGCTACTGGAAGTTCGAGGTGACGAAGCGCCCATGCGCGTAGAAGATCGGCTCCCGCTCGGCGCGGTCGAGCGTGACGCCCGTGACCAGGCCGATGACGATGAGATGCGAGGCGCGCGCGATGATTTCACCGACGCGGCACTCGAAGACCGCGCGGGCGCCGACCAGCAATGGCGCACCGGCTTCTCCACGCACCCACGAGCCCGCCGAAAACCGGGCGACGCCCTTGGCAGTGGTCATGCCGCCGAAAACCCGCGCGACATTCTCCTGGTCCGCCGCCGGCAGGTTGACCGAAAAGGCCATGTCCTGGCTGGTCAGCGAGGCGAAGGTGCTGTTCCTGTGCACGCAGGCCAGAAGCGACGGCGGCTCGGCGCTGAACGAACAGACGGCGGTGGCCGTCAACCCGAAGCAGCCATGCTCGGTATCTTCCGCCGCCAATATGGCGACCGCGCCGGCCATGGCGCGCATGCCTTGCTTGAAGCCGCGCGGATCGACCGTGCCGTGCGCTGGCAGCGTGCCGGCGGTGGTCGTGGCGTCCATCAGTTCATCCTCAGGCCGGCCTGCCGCATCAACGGCAGCACGCGGTCGCAGAAGAACGGCAATTCGTAGGTGTAGTTGACGAAGGAAAGGGCGGCGCCCGCATAACCCTGCTCCATGATGCGGATCAGGTCGTCGACGATTTTCTCCGGCGTACCGACCAGCGGATAGGTGCCGGCGCCGCCAGCGAAGCGCTGGCGATATTCGGTGAACGCCTTCTCGTCATGCGAATGCGCGAATTCCTTCTTCTTCTTCATATGCTCGTCGACGGCGCCCTGGTCGGCGAGCTCCAGCGCATAGCGGCGGTAGTAGTCTTCCGCTTCCTGCTGCGTCTCGCGGCACACCACGTGGCAGACGGTGTAGACGCCGACATCGCGGCCTACTTCGGCGGCGCGGCCGGCAATGTCGACGACATGGGCGCGGCCCTCGGAAATTTCCGAGAAGGTCGAAAACAGATAGTCGCAATGTCGTGCCGCGTAGTTGCGGCCCGGCGCCCCGAATGCGGCGTTCATCGTCACAGGGCGCGGCGCCTGCAGGCTCGCCGGCCGGCTCACCACGCCCTTCAGATCATAGAAGTCGCCGGCGAAGTCGAACGGCTCACGCGATTTGTAGGCGCGCTCGATGATGGTGATCCACTCCTCGGCCTGGTCATAGGTGCGTTCGCCGACCGTCTGGCCGAACATGGCGAACTCGTCGGGATTCCAGCCACAGACGATGTTGAGGCCGGCGCGACCGCCGGAGATATGGTCGACGGTGGCGAGCGCCTTGGCCGCTTGCAGCGGATGCACCAGAGGCACGTGCACGGTCATGAACAGGGCGATGTTTTCCGTCGCCGTCGCCAGCCCCGCCGCCCAGGTGAAGGTCTCGAACGACCATTCTCGGGCATGGGTGACGCCGCCGAAACCGCGCCAGCGCGCGATCGGCAGCAGGAACTCCATTCCCGCGCGGTCGGCGATGCGGGCGGCATTCAGATTGTCGTCCCAGCGGGCGCGCCAGCGTTCCGGCGCGGTGGTCATCGCCAGCCCGCCATCGGCGTTCATCGAAAAGACGCCAAGCTTGAACTTGTTCGGCCCTTTTAGCGGATGCGGCTTCAACATCATGGCTGTCCCTGGCCGGCGGCGCGGCCCTTGTCCTGGCTGGAGTTTTCCAACTCTCTGCTGAGAGCGACGAACCTGTCTTCGGCGTGCTGGATGAAGGTGGTCATATGGTCGAAGGCGGCCATGGCGTCGCGGCGGATGAAGGCGTCGTAGAGCTTGCGCATGCCGGCAAGCACGACGGCTTGGGTCGGCAGGTGCGAGAGGGTACCGAGACGCACGACCTGAACGTGGTCGGCGAAGCGGGCGATGGCTGAGGCCAGCCGGTCGTTGTCGACGGCTTCCAGCCATGAACGGCGGAAGCTGACATTGGCCTGGAACAGCAGGTCCGCGTCGGCGGTGGCAACCGCCGTTTCGGCATCGGTAAGCGCAGCAGCCAGCCTTTCCATGCCGGCGGCGTCGAGATTGCGGGCTGCGTGGGCCGCCGCGCGCGGCTCCAGGCAGCGGCGCACCTCGAAGATATTGGCGACATCGGTCGGGGTCAGCGTCGGCAGCATGAAGCCGCGCGTGGTTCCCACCAGATAGCCTTCATGGGTCAGCTGCAGCAGCGCTTCGCGCACCGGCATGCGCGAGACGCCGAGATTGCCCGCGATCTCGACGTCGACGAGCCGGTCGTTGGGGCCGAGCCCGCCATGATGAATGCGGTCGCGAATGTCCTGATAGATCTGCGCGCGCAGGCTGCCGCCGCCATTCTTGAACGGCCTGGACACGTCATTGGACATCGGAACCTCCGCATATACGGTATACTGTTTCTCGCGTATCTATCATCGTATCGGCGGCGTTCTGTCGTGTCGTGATACGAACAATATGGAGAAACAGGGCAGTTTTTCGAAACTACGCCCCATTCCGATCAAAGCGCAAGCGTGCGGATAAAAAATTTTAGGCTTGAACGGTATACTGTTTCATGCGTTACTGAGGCAACAAGAAAGCGAGGCCGCTTGCCGTCCGGCAAACAGGCGCGCGGGAATCTGGGAGGTATCGCGAGCATGACCTTGAGCAGCCGTCGTGCATCCGCCTATCCGGCGAATGTCCGGCCTTTTCCGCCGCTGGAAGGCATCCGGCCGCAGATCCAGGATCTCCGCACGGAAAACATCGCCCAGCTGGCGGCGAAGGCGCAGAGCCTCGGCGACGTCATCCCGCTCTGGTACGGCGAGGGCGACATGGTCACGCCGGCTTTCATCAACGATGCGGCAAAGGCCGCGCTCGATGCAGGCCAGACATTCTACATTCCCAACATGCGCGGCATGGGTGCGCTGACCGAGGCGCTATCCGAATACCAGTCAGCACTTCATGGCCGACCCATCGCGGTCGACCGGTCGACAGTGACACCGGGTGGCATGCACGCGGTTCTTTTGGCCATGGAACTCCTGGTCGATGTCGGCACCAACGTTGTCTACATCGAGCCGCAATGGCCCAACATTCACAATGCCATCCACTTCGTCGGTGGCGAGCCGCGGCCGGTGGCGCTCGCCTTTGACGGCGAATGGCGGCTCGATCTCGATGCGGTTTTCGCGCGTTGCGACGCGCGCACCCGCGCCATCTTCCTGTCGACCCCGAGCAACCCGCTGGGCTGGACCGCCACGCGAGAGGAACTGCAGGCGCTGCTCGATTTCTCGCGGCGCACCGGCATCTGGATCGTCTCCGACGAGGTCTATGGCCGTCTCTATTTCGACGGCAAGGTCGCGCCGTCCATCCTGCAGATCGCCGAGGACGACGACCGCGTCCTAGTGGTGAACAGCTTCTCCAAGGCCTGGGCGATGACCGGCTGGCGCGTCGGCTGGCTGTCGCATCCGACCGGCGTCGCCGATCAGCTGGCCGCCATGACGCAATATGCCAACAGCGGCACCGCCGCCTTTGTCCAGGCCGGCGCCGTCGCCGCGCTGCGCCAGGGCGAGCCGTTGGTGGCGGAGATCCGCGACCGCGCCAAGCTCGGTCTCGACATCGCCTATGAGGCGCTGGTCAAGCTGCCGGGCATCATCCTGCCTTCCAAGCCGAAGGGCGGCATGTACGCCTTCTTCGCCTTTGAAGGGCAGGAGGATTCCCGCGAGGCCTGCGCCCGCGTCATCGAGAAGGCCCGCGTCGGGCTTTCGCCCGGCTATCTGTTCGGCAATGCCTCGCGTTCGTTCCTCCGAATGTGCGTGTTGCGCGATCCCGAACAGATCCGCATCGCCGCCGACCGCATGGTTTCAGAACTTGCATGACGAAGGGTCGCGTCCGGACAGACCCATGACAAACGCAGCCGGCCGAACCGGCGCACCAGGATAAGGGGAACCAAATGCTTCTCAACCGCCGCAATTTGATGGGCGCCTTCGCGGCGCTGACGATCGGCCTCGGCGTCGCCGGCGCCGCCCATGCCGAAACGCTGCTCGTCGGCGCCTATCCGGCCAACCCGCCATGGGAGAACAAGCTGGAGAGCGGCGAGTTCCAGGGCTTCGAGGTCGATCTGGTCAAGGAAGTCGGCAAGCGCCTTGGCGCCGAGGTCGAAATCCAGGATCTCGGCTTCCAGGCCCTGTTCTCGGCCACCGCCTCGGGGCGCATCGATCTGGCGATCTCGTCGATCACCATCAACAACGATCGCCTGAAGAGCCAGTCCTTCACCCAGGGCTATTATGACAGCGACATCGCCTTGGTCGCCAAGAAGGACACGCCGCTGAAGACGCTGGACGACATGAAGGGCAAGACCGTCGGCGCCATCTCGGCGTCGGTCGGCGAGGCCTGGATCAAGGCCAACACCGAAAAGTACGGGATCAAGGAATATCGCGGCTACGACACCCAGCAGAACCTGATCCTGGACGTGCAGTCGGGCCGTCTTGACGGCGCCATCGGCGATATCGCCGGCTTCCAGTTCGCCTTCATGAAGATGCCCGACATGGCCGTGGTGACGGCCATTCCGACCGGCGACAAGTTCGGCATCATGATGAAGAAGGGTTCGCCATGGCTCGAAAAGGTCAACGGCGCCATCGACGCCATCAAGAAGGACGGCACCATGGCTACCCTTCACAAGAAATGGCTGGGCAGCGAAGCAGCTGCCGATTCCTCGGTCAACAAGATCCTGCCCATCCCACAAGCACAATAAATCAGGGCAGGGCTTGAGCGATGCCGGCGACACGTTGGATGCCGCCGGCATCGCATTTTCGGAACCATTGCAAGCACGGCCCGCAGGCCGCAATCATGACCCGGCCGGCCGATGCCGGCGACAAGCGCGGGCCGGATGAAGATCGATCCGGCGGCAGCCGTATAAAGGCAGGCGGATCGTCACGATGGGATTGTTAGAGACCTTCTTCAACTGGGACGTTCTGGTCCGCGCCTTCCCGATGCTGTTGCGGGGGCTCGGCAACACGCTGCTGCTCGGCTGCGCTGCCATCATCTTCGGCGGATTGCTCGGCCTTGGTGTCTGCCTGATGCGTCTCTATGCGCCGAAGCCGTTGCGCCTCTTGGCCGTCGGCTTCATCGACATCTTTCGCGCAACGCCGATCCTGGTCGTGTTGATCATGATCTACTACGCGCTGCCTTTCGTCGGCGTCCGCCTTTCGGCCTTCACCTCGGCGACGCTGGCGCTGTCCCTGGTGTTGGGCGCCTTCACGGCGGAAGTCTGCCGCGCCGGCATCGAGAACATCCCGAAGGGACAGTTCGAGGCCGCCGCCGCGCTCGGTCTGCCGTTCTGGGCCGCGATGCGCAAGGTGATCCTGCCGCAGGCGCTGCGCATCGTCGTGCCGCCGCTGACCAGCAACGCGGTCTCCATTTTCAAGGATACCGCGCTCGCTTCCGTCGTCGCCATGCCGGACCTCTTGAAGCAGGCCACCGACGCCCAGGCATTGATGGCCAACCCGACGCCGCTGGTCGGCGCGGCGTTGATCTACCTGGTCTTCCTGTGGCCGCTGGTCAGGCTGGTCAGCTATCTGGAGCAGCGCTCCAAGGCGGAACCGCGCGCCTGAGGCGCGCCGGTCCTCACCCCATGCGGGCGAGGATCACCACCGGCCGGCCGCGCCTGTCGAGCAGCTGCAGCTTGCGGCGTGCGCGGTCGATGCGCCACGAGCGCACCTCGCCAAGTGCGGACAGGAACTTGGTTTCCTGGTCCATCACCGCCGGCGTGCAGGCCATTTGCGTGCTCATCATCGAACCAAAGCGAATACGGTTGCCCGCGATCGCCGCCTTGCCGCCATAGCCGTTGCAGCCGCCCTTGCCCGAAACCGTGCCGGAGCGATCGATCTCCAGCGTGGTCTGCGCATTGTCGATTACGCCGCGGCCGCGAATGTCCTCGGCCAGCCATTTGCCGGTCAGGCCGATTTCGGCTTCCGGCTCCGCCGCGACCCGCTCGACGCGGATCTCGGTGTTGTCGGGACCGCCGTCGAAGACGGTGTGGCGGGTGGTGTTGATGAACAGCAGGCGTTTGCCCTGCGTGATCCGCGCCTGCAACGCATAGGTATTGCCCTTGCGGATGCGGCTGTCGTCGAAACTCAGCCGAAAGCGGATCGGGCTGGCCGTTGCGCCCTTGATGACCTGGCGGGCAAGCGTGCGCGCCGGCGCGTCGGCGAGCGAAATGTCCACCAGCGTGACCTCGACCGTGGAATTCGGCGGCAGCATCATGCGCTCGCGATAGGTCACCGTCCCTGTGAGCGTGCGGGGGCGGGCCTGCGCATAGGTTGCGGGCACGACGAGGGCCGCCGCCATCAGTCCGATCATGTTGCGCCGGTTCAAGGTCATTTTGCTTTCCTTTCCATCGGTCGGTCCGCTTCCGTTTGTCTTACGAGGCAGTCCGCTGTTCCAGTCTGGTGCCGGTCATAGAAAGCCGAGCATGAACCCGCGCTGAACGGGTCGGCAAGACCGCGGCTGTGTTTCGATGACGGGCCGTCCCGCCGTTTTGAAATCCCGCCACGTCGCCTCTCCCCTTTGTCGGCCTGGCCGGATCGGCTATCATCGCACGAGGCCGCATCCCTGGTGCGATTGCCCTGTTTGACTTTTGTCAGTCGTCGTGAATAATGTCGAAAACGAGATTTCGACCATGGCGATCAGGGCAGCGGACCAGATCATACACAAGGCGGCGTGGCTTTATTACACGCACGGGCTGCGTCAGGACGAAGTGGCGAAGAAGCTCGACATTTCGCGTGCGTCCGTCGCCACCTATCTGCGCAAGGCGCGCGAGACCGGCATCGTCAACATCTCTACGTCGACCCAGCTTTTCACCGAGGATGCGCTGGCGCGGGAAGTCGAGGATGCGTTCGGGCTGAACACCGTCTGGATCGTGCCGCTAGACCTTCAGGCGCTGGACGCCGGCGCCGAAGTGCCGGCTCTCGCCGCCAGCGTTTTTGTCAGCCTCGTCAACCGGGGCGACCGTGTCGGTGTTGCCTGGGGCCGCACCGTCTATGCGGTCGCCGACGTCATGTCCTTCGCCGATCTGCAGGATGTCACCGTCGTGCAGCTGTGCGGCAATCTCGGCGCGCCCTACACTCAGCGCCCCGACCAGTGCACGATGGAGATCGCGCGGCGTCTCAACGCCAAGGGTCTCAATTTCTATGCCCCGCTGGCGCTCAGCTCCGAACGGCTGGCGCGCGAGTTGCGCGACGAACCCGTCATCCGCGAGCAGCTTTCGCTGGTTGCCGGCTGCGATCTCGCGCTGTTTTCGGTCGGCACCATCGATACCGAAAGTCACATCGTCAAATGCGGTGCCCTGACGCCTGCCGAGATGTTTGCGCTGCGTGACCAGGGTGCGGCGGGCGTCATCGCCGGCCAGCTCATCGACGCCACCGGCAACCTGCTCGACTGCGACTACAATCGCCGCGTCATCTCGGCCGATCTCGGCTCGATGCGCGCCATCCCCAAGCGCATGATGGTGGTGCAGGAGGACAGCAAGCTGGAACCGCTACAGGCCGCCCTTGCCGGCAGCCTCTGCTCCCATCTCGTGCTCACCGCCGCCATGGCCCGTCGCTTGCTCGATGCCAACTCCTCCGGCCTGTCGCAAAAGCAAGACCGGCCTAGCCTATAGAGAAAAACGATGGCCGTGCGGCGAGCGGAAATGTTCGCCGGCGGCCGATGCCTGTAACTCGAACCGGAATGTGGACGACCCGATGAAGAATCTCTGGAATGACGCCGAAGCCGAAGCCGTCGTCAAAACCTATGCAGCCAAGGGTGTTGGTCGCGATCTGGCGCTACGGGTCTACACCACGCGCCTGCTCGGCGGCGAGCCGCGGCTTGTCCTGCACGGCGGCGGCAACACCTCGGTGAAGACCAAGGTCACCGATTTCGTCGGCGACGAATGGGACGTGCTGTGCGTCAAGGGCAGCGGCTGGGACATGGCGGTGATCGAACCGCAGGGCCTGCCGGCGGTGAAGATGGCGCCGCTGCTTAAAGCGCGCAAGCTGAACAGCCTGGGCGATGAGGACATGGTCGCCCTGCAGCGCGCCAACCTCATCGACCCGTCCTCGCCGAACCCGTCGGTGGAAACGCTGCTGCACGCCTTCCTGCCGCACAAGTTCGTCGACCACACCCATTCCACCGCGATCCTCGCCATCGTCGACCAGGGCGCCGACAGCGAGGCGCTGTCGAAAAAGGTGTTCGGGAACAAGATGGGCTTCGTGCCCTACATCAAGCCCGGTTTCGACCTCGCCAAGGTGGCCGCCGACGTCTACGACGCCGATCCGTCCGTCGAGGGCCTGATCCTCGACAAGCACGGCATCTTCACCTTCGGCGACGATGCCAAGCACGCCTATGACCTCATGATTCATTATGTGACCATGGCCGAGGACTATGTCGCGAAGAACGGCGCAAATCCGCTGAAGCCGGCGGCGCTGCCGGCCAAGCTGGCAAAGCCGGAGGAGATCGCCTCGATGCTGCGCGGCGCCGTTGCCGTGTCCAGGGGCGAGGGCCGCTTCGACCGCATGGTCAGCGATTTCCGCACCTCGGATGCCATCCTCGAATTCGTCAATTCCGCCGCGATCGCCGATTATGCAGCTGCCGGCGTGTCGACGCCGGACCTGTCGATCCGCATCAAGACCGGGCCGATGGTGCTGCCGGCACCGGACGCGGGCGATCTCGTTGCCTACAAGGCCGAGGTCGGCAAGCGTGTCGCCGCCTACATGGCCGACTACACCCGTTATTTCGAGGAGAACGACGCGCTGGACGACGTCAAGCGCACCATGCTCGACCCGATGCCGCGCCTGTCGCTGGTGCCGGGGCTCGGCATGTTCGGCCATGGCCGCACGCTGAAGGACGCAAAGATTGCGTCGGACGTCGGCGAGATGTGGATCGAGGCGGTGAGGGGGGCGGCAAGCGTCGGCACCTTCCGTCCGCTCGCCAAGTCCGATCTGTTCCCGCTGGAATACTGGTCGCTGGAGCAGGCCAAGCTCGCCTCCAACAAGCCGAAGCCGCTGACCGGCCAGGTCGTGCTGGTCACCGGCGGTGCTGGCGCCATCGGCGCTGCCACCGCCAAGGCTTTCGCCCGCGAAGGCGCCCATGTCGTCGTGGTCGATCTCGACGGCGCCAAGGCTGCTGAAGCAGCCAAGGCAGCCGGCAACAACTCGATCGGTGTAGGCGGTGACATCACCAAGCCGGCGGAAGTACGGGCGGCCTTCGACCAGGCGGTGAAGACCTTCGGCGGCATCGACATCATCGTTTCCAACGCCGGCGCGGCCTGGGAAGGCATGATCGCCGACATCGACGATGCGCTGCTGCGCAAGAGCTTCGAGCTCAACTTCTTCGCGCATCAGAACGTGGCGCAGAACGCCGTGCGCATCATGCGCGAACAGGGCACCGGCGGCGTGCTGTTGTTCAACGCCTCCAAGCAGGCCGTGAACCCCGGTGCCAAGTTCGGCGCCTATGGCCTGCCCAAGGCGGCGACGCTGTTCCTGTCGCGCCAATATGCGCTGGAATACGGTCCGATCGGCATCCGCTCCAACGCCGTCAACGCCGACCGCATCCGCTCCGGCCTGTTGACCGACGCCATGATCGCCAGCCGCTCCACCGCGCGCGGACTTTCGGAGAAGGACTACATGTCCGGCAATCTGCTCGGCCAGGAAGTCACCGCCGAGGATGTCGCCCAGGCCTTCCTGCACCAGGCGCTGGCTGAGCGCACCACCGCCGACGTCACCACCGTCGACGGCGGTAACATCGCGGCCGCGCTGAGGTAATCAGCCTTCGCCGCCGAGTTCGCCGCGCGCCTTGCGGCCGCGCGCGATCTCGGTGTCGAGCGCCGCGAGCTTCGGCTCCCAGAAGGCGCGAAAGCGACCCAGCCAGCCATCGACGTCGCGCAGTGGTGCGGCGTCGATCGTATAGAGGCGGCGCGCGCCGTCGACACGCACGGAGGCGAACCCGCCTTCGCGCAGAACGCGCAGATGTTGCGACACCGCGGCCTGGGTGATGCCGAACTCGGCCTGGATGATTTCGACGACCTGGCCGGAGCGCCGCTCGCCCTCGGCAAGCAGTTCGAGGATGCGCCGCCGCACCGGGTCGCCGAGGATGTCGAAGGCGTGCATCAGGCGCCCTCCGCCGTTTCGCCGGTGTAGAAAGCCGCCGTCTGCCGCGCCGCGTGCGTGGCTTGGCTTTCCGCTTCGCCGGAAGCGATATCGGCCCGGCGCCAGCCCTCCGCGCTGCCGCGCATATAGGCCTTGCCTTCGGAAGAGGCCGAAAACGTCGCCTCGTCGAACGGTGTTCCGGCGAGATACCCCACCAGGCCAAGCAGGCCGAGATCCCAGCCTATGCCGACGGCGCCGGGGCCGAATTTTGTCCAATGATCGTTGATCGGACAGATGTGGACGAGTGTCAGCTCGGCCTCCTGGCCCTTGGGCTCCAGTCGAAGCTCGACCCAGCTTACCCCGCCACCGAATTCCCACGTCACGTAAAGATGCCTGGGCGGTTCGCAGCGTTCGATCGTGCCGCCGGCATTGCCCTCGAGCTGATAGTGTCCGCCAAGCTTCAGGTCGCCGGAGATCGGCAGGAACCAGCGACGCGACCGTTCGGGGTTGACGATCGCATCCCAAAGGTCCTCGGCCGTCGTGGCGTAGCTCCGGCTGAGCGTGACGGCGCGCATCGGCTCGCCTTGGCGCTCCAGCGTCTCGACCGACCGCGTGACCGCCCCAAGATAGGTTTCGACATCGAATTTCATCGGAAACCTCGTAGCAAGCTTTCACTTATATAAGTGTAAGTTTATATCTTTGGCCGGTTCCGTCAACGGCGTTTGGGAACTGCATCGACGTCATGGCTTGAACGGGCACCGCCTCTGGCCGGCACTTGGCGATGAGGTACGAAATGCGGATTTCGAGCGGCAATAAAAAAGCGGCCCGCCGAAGCGGGCCGCCGTCCAACAAATCTTTGCCTGGCGCTTACTTGGCGTTCGGGTTCGGCATCCACTTCGGCATGGCGACATCGGCATGGGCGAACTGGGGCAGCTTGGCCGACAGATCTTCCATGTTCTTGATGTCCTTGTCGATCAGCTCCTTCTGGGTGATCAGCGTCGGCGGCACGACGACGCTCTTGCCCGGGTCTTCGCCGGCTAGAAGCTGCGCCAGCGCGCGCACCGAGACCTGGCCGACGACGGCCGGGTTGGTGGCGGCAGTCGCTGCCCAGGCGCTGTCGGGCTCGCGCATCGCCGCGATGTCCGAGGTCGAGATGTCGGCCGAGTAGATCTTGACGCCCTTCGAGAGGCCGGCCTCGTCAACCGCGATCTTCACGCCCTTGGCGAATTCGTCGTAAGGCGCGAACATCACCTTGATATCCGGGTTCGCCGACAGCACCGAACGTGCCTGGTTGGCTACTGAATTGGCGATCGGGTTGTCCAGCGTGCCGAACTGCGCGGCTTCCTTGATGCCCGGATACTTCTTCTTGAAGTCGACCCAGGTCTCGTTGCGGCGGTCGAGCGGCGCGATGCCGGCGACATAGACATAGCCGGACTTCCAGCTTTCGCCATTGTCCTTGATCGCCTGCTCGAGCGCGAGGCGGGCAAGGTCGCGGTCCGACTGCTCGATCTGCGGGATCTTCGGGTTTTCGACATTCACGTCGAAGGCCACCACCTTGATGCCGGCGTCGACCGCGCGCTGGGCCGCGTCCTTCATCGATTCCGTCAGGCCGTGCTGGATGATGATGCCGTTGACGCCAAGCGCGATGGCCTGGTCGACCATGTCGGCCTGCAGGGCTGCGTCCTGCTTGGAGTCCAGCACGCGCAGGTCGACGCCGAGCGCCTTGGCCTGCGATTGAACGCCGGCCAGATAGGCCTGGAAGAAGTCGCCGGTCGACAGGTAGCGCACCAGCGCGATCTTGACCTGGCCCGGCTTGTCGAAGGGCGCCGGCTTGTCCTGCGCCAGCGCTGGCGAGAAGCCCAGCACCGTGGCGCCGAGCAGGCCGACGGCCAGCTTGGCGAGTGTTCTACGATCGAATTTCATTTAAGTCCTCCGCTTGGTTGTTGGTTATTGGTTGTTGGTTGCCGCAATTACCGCTTCGCCTTGGTCGACAGGGCGAAGGTGAAGACGAGCGCGATCACGAGCACAGCGCCCTTGACGAAATCCTGCGTGTAATAAGGGGCGTTCATCATGGTCAGTCCCTGCAAGAGCACGCCGACGAACAGCGCGCCGACAGCAGTGCCGAACGCATTGGGTTTGGAAGCACCCAAAACGGCGAAGCCGATCAGCGCCGCCGCCACCGCGTCGAGCAGCAGATTGTTACCCGAGGCGATGTCGCCGCGTCCAAGCCGGGCGGCGAGCAAAATCCCGCCGATTGAGGCGAATATGCCGGAAATCACATAGGCCCAGATCTTGTATGCCTTGACAGGCGCGCCGGCGAGTTCGGCCGCCCGTTCGTTGGAGCCGACGGCATACATCATGCGTCCGAAACGCGTGTATTCGAGGAAGAACCAGATCGCCACCGCCAGCACCACCAGTACCACGACGGAAACCGGCACCAGGTTCGGCGCGAAGAAATCGAAGCGGTAGCGGCCGAGCGCCAGGAACGCGTCGCTGAACTTGCCGGGCGCGACCGAGCCGTCGGGCATGGTCATGCCGGTGGCAATCGAGCGGCCTTCGGTCGGGATGCGCTGCAGGCCAAGCAGCAGGAACATCATGCCGAGCGTCGCCAGAAGATCCGGCACGCGCATATAGACGATCAGGAAGCCGTTGATCAGGCCGATCAGCACGCCGATGGCGAGGCAGACGAGCACCGCCACCAGCGCATTCTGGTTCAGCACCACCATGACATAGGCGGCAGCCATCATCGAGCTCGTTGCCACCGAACCGATGGAGAGGTCGAAACCGCCGACCACCAGTGTGGCCGTCACGCCCAGCGCCAGGATGCCGGTGATCGCCACCGACTGGAAGATGAACACCGCGCTCTGCGGCGACACGAAGCCGTCGGCGGTGGAGGCGAAATAGGCCACGAGCGCCACGAACAGCACCAGGAAGCCGTAGCGCACGGCAATGTCACGCAGGCTCATCTAGGCGCGACCTTCGCTGCCAAAAAACATGCCGGATTGCCGCGCCATTTGCGCCCCCTTCAAACTGTTCATTTCAGGCCGCGCCTCGCACCGTCTGGCCGGCGACTTCCGCCAGCAGCCGATCCATGTCGACGCGTTCGTTCTTGTGTTCGCCGACGATCGTGTGCTCGGACATGACCAGGATGCGGTCCGCCGTCTCCAGCGCCTCGTCGATTTCGGTGACGAAGACCAGTGTCGCGCGGCCGGCGGCACTTGCCCTGAGCTTGGCGGCGATGTCGCGGCGCGCTGCGATGTCCACGCCCTGGAACGGCTCGTCCAGCATGAACAGCGCGGAGGGCTGCGCCATCCAGCGCGCCACCATCACCTTCTGCTGGTTGCCGCCCGACAGGGTCGACATCTCGTCCTTTTCGGTGCGGCAGACGATGCCGAGTTCGTCGATCTGCCGGCGGGCGATGGCACGCTCGGTACCCCGGCGCAGCACGCCGAAGGCCGAAATCCGCTTCAGGAACGGCAGGCTCATGTTCTCGAAGATGTTGAAGGCGCCGACGATGCCGTTTTCGGCGCGGTCCTTGGCCACCAGGAAGGCGCCGGCGCCGACTGCCTCGGCCGGCGAACGCGGAGCATAGGCGCGTCCGTTCAAGGTCATCGTGCCACGATGCGGCCGGCGCAGTCCGAACAGCGTTTCGGCGAGCGCCGTCTTGCCGACACCGACCAGGCCGGTCACCGCGACGATCTCGCCGTCGCCGAGTGATAGCGAGATCGGTCTGGCGCCGTCGGCGATGACCAGATTGTCGGCGCTGAAGATCGTGTTGCCGCCGGATTTGGCGGCGAAGGCGTTCTGATGGACCTTGCGGCCGAGCATGGCGTTGACCGCGCCCTCATAGTCGAGCGGCGCCTTGTCGAATGTGCCGACGATCTGGCCGTCGCGCAGCGAAACGATGCGGTCGGCGAGGCGGCGGATGTCCGACATGCGGTGCGAGATATAGAGAATGGCTACGCCGTGCGACTTCAGCCGGTCGACCAGCGAAAACAGCCGGTTGGCCTCGGCGCTGGACAGCGACGACGTTGGTTCGTCGAGGATCAGAACCTTGGGCTCATGCGCCATGGCGCGAGCGATTGCCACCATCTGGCGGTCGGCCAGGGTTAGATCGCTGATGGCGGCGCTGAGATCGATGTCGAGGCCCATACGCTCAGCCACGGCACGCGCCTCGCGTTGCACGCGGCGCGGGCTGAAGAGCAAAGGCTGGCCCTTGCCGCTCAGTCGGTCGAGCGTCAGGTTGGTGCCGACATCGAGCGCGGCGACGACGCCGTCATTGATGTTCTGGTGCACGGTGACGACACCGGCGCGGATCGCCTCCGCCGGGCTCTTCGGCGCGAAGTCGGCGGCGCCCAGTGTCATGGCGCCGCCATCACGCGAGTGCACGCCGCTGATCACCTTCACCAGCGTCGACTTGCCCGCCCCATTGGCGCCCATCAGCACCGTCACCTCGCCTGGATGCAGGTCGAGGCTGACGCCGCCGAGAACTTGGATCGAGCCGAAGGATTTTTTCAAATCCGCAATGCGGAATACGGCTTCTGCGGCCATTTTCTCCTCCTTGACCCCGACGCTAGGAACAATCTCGTCATTTGTCAACACGATTGACAAATGACAGAACCACTCCTAGCCTTTTACCTGTCATGACCGTTCGCTAACAGAAACGGCGACGCGGATCGGGAGGCCGACATGGCAAAAAATGCTTCTTTCGAGGCTCTGACGGTTGAAACATTGCCCGCGAGGCTCGGCGCGCTGGAAACGCTTGCCGGACATCTCGGCAAGGATGTTTCGGCATGGCGCGTTCGCGAGGTGGGCGACGGCAATCTGAACCTCGTCTTCATCGTCGAGGGCGAGAAGGGCTCGGTCGTCGTCAAGCAGGCTTTGCCCTATGTCCGGCTGGTGGGCGAAAGCTGGCCGCTGCCGCTGAAGCGCTCCTTCTTCGAATATCATGCGCTGGTCAGGCAGGAAGCGCGCGCCGGCAAGGGCTCGGTGCCGGCCATTTTGCATTTCGACGAGGCGCAGGCGCTGATCGTCATGGAATTCCTGACGCCGCATATCATCCTGCGCAAGGAACTGATCGCCGGTCGCCAGCCGCCGCGCATCGCCGAGGACCTCGGCCTGTTCGTGGCGCGCACCCTGTTCCGCGGTTCCGACCTGCATATGACCGCACGCGAACGCAAAGTCGATCTGGCGTTGTTCGCCGACAATGTCGAACTGTGCGACATCACCGAGAACCTGGTCTTCACCGATCCCTATTTCGAGGCGACGCTGAACCGCCATACGCCGGCGCTCGACCCGCTGGTTGCCGAGTTGCGCGCCGACCGCGACCTGAAGGTCGAGGCGCAGCGTCTGAAGCACCTCTTCGCCGCCAATGCCGAGACGCTGCTGCACGGCGATCTGCATACCGGCTCGATCATGGTGACGGACGCCGATACGCGCGTCATCGATCCCGAATTCGCCTTCTATGGGCCGATGGCCTTCGACGTCGGCATGCTGCTTTCCAATTTCTGGATGTCCTATTTCTCGCAGTCCGGCCATGAACAGGGTGGTTCGCGCGAGGCGATGCGCGCTTACCTGCTCGAGACCGTCACCGGCATCTGGTCCGTCTTCCGCGCCGAATTCTCGCGCCTGTGGCGCACCGAGCGCACCGGCATGCTCTATGCCCGCAGCCTGTTCGAGGATCGCAGCGACGCGCTCGGCGCCGAGCAGGCGCTCGACCGGGTGCTGCACGACCTCTGGCAAGACCTTCTTGGGTTCGCCGGGGTCGAGGCGCATCGCCGTATTCTCGGTCTCGCCCATAATGCCGATTTCGAGACCATCGAGAACGAGGCGAAACGCGCCGTCTGCGAGGCCAAGGCGCTGCGCTTCGGTCGCCATATCGCGGTCAACCGCCGCACCATCCACAGCATTGAAGAGGTCAACGCGCTGGCCGCGCTGATCGAGAAGGGAGCATATTCGTGAACGTTGGCGGCAAGCATTTTCGCACCATCTGGCTGAACGACGACGGCCGCTCGGTCGACATCATCGACCAGCGCTGGCTGCCGCACGAGTTCCGCGTCGTCACCCTGTCGACGGTGGACGATGTCGCCGTCGCCATTCGCGACATGTGGGTGCGCGGCGCGCCGTTGATCGGCGTCACCGCCGCCTATGGCATGGCCATCCAGATGCGCCAGGATGCGTCCGACGCCGCCCTCGACGATGCCTGGGAAAAGCTCAACGAAACGCGTCCGACCGCGATCAACCTGCGCTGGGCGCTGGATGAAATGCGCAAGCTCCTGAAGCCGCTGCCCGTGGCCGAGCGCGTCGCCGCCGCCTACAAGCGCGCCGCCGAGATCGCCGACGAGGATGTCGAACTCAACCGCTCCATCGGCGGCAACGGGCTCGCCATCATCAAGCAGATCGCCGCCAGGAAGAAGCCGGGCGAACGGGTCAACATCCTCACCCATTGCAACGCCGGCTGGCTGGCGACGGTCGATTACGGCACCGCCACCGCGCCGATCTATCTGGCGGTCGAGGCCGGCATTCCGGTCCACGTCTATGTCGACGAAACGCGCCCGCGCAATCAGGGCGCGCAGCTCACCGCCTGGGAAATGGCCGGCCATGGCGTGCCGCACACCTTGATCGTCGACAATGCCGGCGGCCACCTGATGCAGCATGGCGAGGTGGATATGGTCATCGTCGGCACCGACCGCACCACCGCCAATGGCGATGTCTGCAACAAGATCGGCACCTATCTGAAGGCGCTAGCCGCCAAGGACAACGACATCCCCTTCTATGTCGCGCTGCCGTCACCGACCATTGACTGGACCGTCTCCGACGGGCTGACGGAAATCCCGATCGAGGAGCGCTCGGGCGACGAGGTTTCCTACGTTCAAGGCAAGGCCGCTACCGGTGAGATCGTCCAGGTGCGCGTGTCGCCGGAGACGTCGCCGTCCGGAAATCCCGCCTTCGACGTGACGCCGGCGCGCCTCGTCACCGGCCTCATCACCGAACGCGGTGTTGCCAAGGCTTCGCGCGACGGGCTGGCGGCTTTGTTCCCGGAACGCAGGCAAGGCTGACCCCGGCCGCCGGCCGGTATCTCCCGTTCAACTCTGCCCCGACGAAAGCCCGCCATGGCTGATTGAGCCTTGGCGGGCTTCGCGATTCGCGCAATATGGGCGTTTCGGCGCGGTTGCCGCTTCGCGATCGTGGCCGGGCGTATGGGAGGTGTGAGATGAACGTCGTCGACAAGCACAGGGGTAGCCAGCCCACCGGCGCTGCCGCCTTTGCCAACCAGCCGCACCCCTACAATCCACCGGTGCCGTTCTCGCTCGACCCGATCGAGGCTGTCCGCGTCAATCTCTCCGCCGCCGAGCGGCGCACTGCGTCGCTGGCCGGCCGCCGCACGGTCAAGAAGGAATGGCAGGCCGCCTGGCTGGTCCGCGCCTTGCAGTGCATCGATCTCACCACGCTGAGCGGTGACGACACCGCCGGCCGTGTCCAGCGCCTCTGCGCCAAGGCACGTCAGCCGCTGCGCGCCGACCTGCAGGAGGCGCTCGGCCTTGGCGGGCGCACCATCACCACCGGCGCGGTCTGCGTCTACCACCGTTTCGTCGCCACCGCCGTCGAGGCATTGCAGGGTTCCGGCATTCCGGTCGCCGCCGTCTCCACCGGTTTCCCGGCGGGGCTGTCGCCGCTCGACACGCGGCTGAAGGAGATCGAGGCTTCGGTCGCCGACGGTGCCGAGGAAATCGACATCGTCATCACCCGCGAGCATGTGCTGACCGGCAACTGGCAGGCGCTCTACGACGAGGTGAAGGCCTGCAAGGAGGCCTGCGGGCCTGCCCACATGAAGACCATTCTCGCCACCGGCGATCTGCAGACGCTGCGCAATGTCGCGCGCGCCTCGTGGGTTTCGATGATGGCCGGCTCCGATTTCATCAAGACCTCGACCGGCAAGGAAGCGATCAACGCCACGCTCCCGGTCACGCTGGTGATGATCCGCGCCATCCGCGAATACCGCGAAATGACCGGCCATGTCGTCGGCTACAAGCCGGCCGGCGGCATCTCCACCGCTAAGGATGCGATGGCCTATCTGGCGCTGATGAAGGAAGAGCTCGGCAACGACTGGCTGCAGCCGAACCTGTTCCGCTTCGGTGCGTCGTCGCTGCTTGCCGACATCGAGCGGCAGCTCGAACACTATGTCACCGGCCGTTACGCGGCCTTCAGCCACCACGCGATGGCTTAACGGGCCGGACGGGGATCCTGCATGTCGATTGCTGAGATATTGGACACGATGGAATATGGCCCGGCGCCGGAGAGCGACAAGGAAGCGCGTGCCTGGATCAAGGGTCTGGGCGGCGAGACCAAGCTGTTCATCGGCGGCGCCTGGAAGAAGGCGAAATCAGGCGAAAGCTTCGAGACCATGTCGCCGTCGAACGGCGAGGTGCTGACACGGCTGGCGCAGGCCAATGCCGCCGACATCGACGCCGCCGTCAAGGCAGCAAGCAAGGCCCAGCCAGCCTGGGCGGCACTTCCCGGGCATGTCCGCGCCCGCTACCTCTATGCGATCGCCCGTCTCGTCCAGCGCCACAGCCGCCTGTTCGCCGTGGTCGAAACGCTCGACAACGGCAAGCCGATCCGCGAGACCCGCGACATCGATATCCCGCTGGTCGCCCGCCATTTCTACCATCACGCCGGCTGGGCACAGCTGATGGACGGCGAACTGGCCGACAAGGAACCGCTCGGCGTCTGCGGCCAGATCATCCCGTGGAACTTCCCGTTGCTGATGCTCGCCTGGAAGATCGCGCCAGCCATTGCGCTCGGCAACACTGTTGTTCTGAAGCCCGCCGAATACACATCGCTCACCGCGCTGCTCTTCGCCGAAATCTGCCAGAAGGCCGGCCTGCCCGAAGGCGTGGTCAACATCGTCACCGGCGATGGCGCGACAGGCGAGGCGATCGTCAATCATCCGGGCGTTGCCAAGATCGCTTTCACCGGCTCGACCGAAGTCGGCCGCCGCATTCGCGAGGCGACCGCCGGTTCGGGCAAGAGCCTGACCCTGGAACTCGGCGGCAAATCGCCTTTCATTGTCTTCGACGACGCCGATCTCGATGCGGCGGTTGAAGGCGTGGTCGACGCCATCTGGTTCAACCAGGGCCAGGTCTGCTGCGCCGGCTCGCGCCTGCTGGTGCAGGAAAGCGTGCAGGAGCGCTTCATCGCCAAGTTGGTGAGCCGCATGGAGACGCTGCGCGTCGGCGACCCGCTCGACAAGGCCATCGACATCGGCGCCATCGTGCACCCGGTTCAATTGGCGCGCATCCGCGAACTGGTCGATGTCGGCGTCAAGGAAGGGGCGATCCTGCATCAGCCCAAGGCGGGAGTGCCGGCCAAGGGCTGCTTCTATCCGCCGACGCTGCTCACCGGCGTGCATCCGGCCGCCACCGTCTCGCGTGTCGAGATTTTCGGGCCGGTGCTGGTCGCCACAACCTTCCGCACCCCGGCGGAGGCGATCGAGCTCGCCAACAACACCGAATATGGCCTTGCCGCATCGATCTGGTCGGAGACGCTGTCGCTGGCGCTCGACATCGCCCCGAAGCTGAAATGCGGCGTCGTCTGGGTCAACGGCACCAACATGTTCGACGCCGGTGTCGGCTTCGGCGGTTACAAGGAATCCGGCTATGGCCGCGAAGGCGGCCGTGAGGGGCTGGCCGCTTATTGCAAGCCGAAATGGCTGGCGAAGGCCAAGCCGATTGCCGTCTTGCCAACAGTCGAAGCCAATGGCGACGTCGTCTCGACCGGCTTCGTCGATCGCACCGCCAAGCTTTATGTCGGCGGCAAGCAGGCGCGGCCGGATGGTGGTTATTCGCGCCCCGTCGTCTCGCCCTCCGGCGCGCTGGTCGGCGAGGTCGGCGAAGGCAACCGCAAGGATATCCGCAACGCCGTCGAAGCCGCGCGCAAGGCGACCGGCTGGGCGACGACCGCGGAGCACAGCCGCGCGCAGATCCTCTATTACATCGCCGAAAACCTCGATGCCCGATCGGGCGAGTTCGCCGACCGTCTCGCCGCCATGACCGGCCGGCGCAAGCAGGATACGGCCAGGGAGGTCGCCGCCTCGGTTTCGCGGCTGTTCGCCTACGGCGCCTGGGCCGACAAGTTCGAGGGCGCGGTGCACAAGCCGCCGCTGCGTGGCGTTGCACTCGCCATGAACGAGCCACTCGGCATCCTTGGCATCGCCTGCCCGGAAGAGCATGGCCTGCTCGGCTTCGTCTCCACCTTCGCGCCGGCGATCGCCATGGGCAACCGTGTCGTCGTGGTGCCGTCATCGCGTCAAGCGCTGGCCGCCACCGACTTCTATCAGGTGCTGGAGACTTCGGATGTGCCGGACGGCGTCGTCAACATCGTCACTGGCGACCGCGACGCGCTGGCGCTGGAGCTGGCCAAGCACGAGGAGGTCGACGGCATCTGGTATTTCGGCGGCCGCGAAGCCGCAGCCAGGATCGAAAAGGCGTCAACCGGCAACCTCAAGCAGGTCTGGGCGGAGACCGTACAGCGCGACTGGTATGACGCACGCCAAGGCGAGGGCAGGGAGATCCTGTCCCGTGCCGTCCAGGTGAAGAACATCTGGGTGCCGTACGGCGAGTAGGGCATCGTCGAAGCTGCCTTTCTCGGCCCGCTTGCGGGGAGAGATGCCCGGCAGGGCAGAGAGGGGCAGAGCGAATCTTCGCCAGCCTGGCGCCGCCCCTCATCCGCCCTTCGGGCACCTTCTCCCCGTAAAACGGGGAGAAGGAAGAGAGCGCCATCGCTCCGAATCGGCTACCCGGTTCCGGACGAACCGAGGAACATCGCCTTGACCATCACCATGTACGGCATCCCGAACTGCGACACGATCAAGAAGGCGCGCGTCTGGCTGGAAGGCCGCAAGGTCGCCTACGCCTTCCACGACTACCGCGCCTCGGGCCTCGAAGCCGACCGCCTGCAGGGCTGGATCGACCGGCTCGGCTGGGAAGTGCTGCTCAACAAGGCGAGCACCACCTTCAAGGAATTGCCCGACGACAACAAGCAGGGCATCGACGCCAGGAAAGCCAAGGCGCTGATGCTGGCCAACCCGACCATGATCAAGCGCCCGGTGCTCGATCTGGGCGACCGGCTGCTGGTCGGCTTCAAGCCGGATGTCTACGAGCGCGAGCTCGGCTGAGGCGAGCTTCCTAGGCCTGCTTTCGTAGATAGTCCGCAAGCGCGACCGCATTGTTGAAACGCTCTTCATGGGCGCCGTAGAGCAGGGTGACGCGGCCATGTTCCAAAAGGCTGGCGAGTTCGCTGAGCGGCTCTTGCCTGCCGGACAATTCTTCATGATAGCGCGCCTGGAATTCATCCCAGCGTTCGGGCTTGTGGTCGAACCATTTGCGCAGGGCATCGCTCGGTGCTATGTCCCTCAGCCATAGCGTCAGCGCCGCCTTTTCCTTGGTCATTCCGCGCGGCCAGACGCGGTCAACCAGCACGCGCTGGCCGTCGGAAGCCGCCGGCGGCTCATAGACCCGTTTGACCGCAATATCGAATGCCATGGCCGTTTCCCCATGGCACCGGGCAGCATAACCGCCCGGTTGCCGTTCAGGCTGCCCGGCGCGTCAGGCCCATTCGCCCTTGCGCATCACCGGCACGGTCGAACCATCCTTGTTGACGCCGTCGATGTCGACCTTGCCGGAGCCGATCATCCAGTCGATATGGATGAAGCTCTTGTTGCCGCCGCGCGCCGCGATCTCGTCCTGGCTGAGTTTGTCGCCGCCGACAAAACACTTCGAATAGCACTGGCCGAGCGCGATGTGGCAGGAGGCGTTTTCGTCGAACAGCGTGTTGTAGAACAGGATGCCGCTGGCCGAGATCGGCGAGGAATGCGGCACCAGCGCCACTTCGCCCAGCCGGCGCGCGCCAGCATCGGTGTCCAGCACCTTCTGCAACACGTCTTCGCCCCTGGAGGCTTTCGCCTCGACGATGCGTCCTTCCTCGAACCGCACCGAAATCTCGTCGATCAGCGTGCCCTGGTAGGAGAGCGGCTTGGTCGAGGACACGTGGCCGCTCACGCGCATGGCATGCGGCGTGGTGAACACTTCCTCGGTCGGGATGTTGGGGTTGCAGGTGATGCCGTTCTTGGCGGTCGAGGCGCCGCCCATCCATTCGTGCCCGTCGGCGAGACCGACGGTGAGGTCGGTGCCCGGACCCCTGAAATGCAGGGCATGGAAATTGTGACCGTTCAGCCAGGCCGTGCGTTTGGCCAGCGCCGCATTATGCGCCTTCCAGGCACCGATCGGATCGTCATTGTCGACTCGGCTTGCCGAAAAGATCGCGTCCGCCAGCTTGGCCACCGCGACATCGTCGGTCTCGCCCGGAAACACTTGGCGTGCCCAGGCCAGTTCCGGATAGGCGATGATGTTCCAGTTGATGTCGAAGCCGGTGATCTTCTCCAGCGCTGGCTGATAGGCAATCGAATTCGCCTTGTTGGCGCGCGAAACCTTGGCGGGGTCCTGGGCTGACAAAAGCGACGGGTCGTCGCCGCGCACCGCAAGCCGCGCCGCATTGTTGGCGAAGGCCTTGGCCATGCCTTCATAGAGCCAGCCGGCGGCGCGGTCGAAACCGGCGTCGGCGCCATAACGGAAGCGCGCCAGCGTGATCTCGTCGTCGTTGAAGATCGGCGTCACCAGTCCGGCCCCGGCCTTGTAGGCATGCTCGATGATCTTGCGGGTCAGCGGAAGTGCCGCGATCGACGATGTCAGCACCAGGTCCTGGCCGGGCTGCAATTGCAGGCCAACCTTGATCGCGACCTCGGCCATGCGGTCGAGCTTCACCGGGGCGATGGCTGCGGAAAAATCGCGGGCGTGGCTGGTCATGGTCTGGCCTCGGCTGTTGGTGACATTGTTTCTACATAGACCGCCGGGGCCGGGCTTTCCACAACAAGCCATTGGTCCTCGGTCAGGCGAAGGCCGGTTCTGTCGGGGTGACGAAGGTGGCCATGGTCGCCGCGATCTCCTCGCGCAGCCATGCCTTGAAGTCGCGCACCTTGCGGCTCTCGGGGTCTTCAGTCGCGGTTACCATCCAGTAGCCGAGGCCGCTCGGCGCCCGCACGCCAAACGGCGCCACCAGGCGCCCGTCGGCCAGCGCGTCGGCGCACAACAATTGCCAGCCCAGCATGACGCCGTGGCCGGCGATGGTCGATTCCAGGCACAGCATCGGGTCGGTGAACGAGGCGCCCTTCAGCAATGTCAGCGGTTCGACGCCGGCGGCCCTGAACCAGCTCTCCCAGGCGATCATCGTGCGCTCGTCGGTGATCGCATAGGCGTTGGCGAGGTCGGCGACCGTCTTCAGCTTCGCCGCGATCGCCGGCGCGCAGACCGGGAAGATTTCCTGCTCGATCAGCAATTCGGCGCGCAGCCCCGGCCATTTGCCGTTGCCCAGCCGGATGCCGATGTCGACTTCCGAATTGCCGGGATCGACCAGCCGCACCGAGGCGTCGATGCGCAGAAGCACGTTGGGAAAGCGGGTGAAATGACGCGACAGTCTCGGCATCAGCCATTTCGAGGCAAAGGCTGGGGCAGCCGACACCACCAGCGTGCAGCGCGAAGCTTCGTCCGCCAGTGCCACCGCCTGCGTCAGCTCGCGAAAACCCTTGCCCAGCCGCGTCGTGAACTGGTCGCCGAAATCGGTCAGCGCCAGCCCGGCCGGCGTGCGTTCGAAAAGTGCGAGCCCGAGCTGCCGCTCCGTCCGGTTGATCTGTTGGCTGACGGCGCTCGGCGAAACACCGAGCTCGGCCGCTGCCGCCGACAATGAGCCCAGCCGCGCCACGGTTTCGACGGCGCGCAATCCGTTGAGATGGATTCGGTTCAAGGGGGCCATGAAGTTTTTCTAAACCGTGCGCACGTAAATCTCAATTGAATCCAAAGCGCATAGTGGCAAAATCGCCGGCAGAAACAGATCGAGGGATCTGCGGCCATGAAGCTTTTCTCCTTGCTGAACCCGTTTCGGGAAATCGGGCTGTACCGTCTGGCGGACGGTGACGTCGCCGGCTGGGTTCGCGACCCGCTTTCGCATCCCGTTCTCGACACGATGTCGGAACGCGAATTGGGCGACATGCCGTTCAGGCTGACCGCGCGGCGCACCACGTTCGAGACCACGCCGCGCTGCTGCGGCGCCTGACGGGCGCCGGCCAACTGGCCCAAGCGAAACGCATTGCTTCGCAAGCGCACGGTTTTATTGTGCGCTGCAATGAACACGACCTCGCCATCGCCGCTGCGGTTTGCCTTCGCCGGCATGATCGCGATGGCCGTCGCCATGGGCATCGGCCGCTTCGTCTATACGCCGATCCTGCCCGGCATGATGGAGGCGCTTCACCTTTCCCCCGGCGATGCCGGCCTGATCGCCTCGGCCAATTATCTCGGCTATCTGTTTGGCGCCTTTGCCGCCGCCGGCGGCTGGGCGCATGGTCGCGAGCGGGCGCTCATGCTGGGCGCTTTGGGCGCCAGCGCGGTCCTTGCCGGGCTCATGGGCCTCACCGACGCCATCTGGGTCTTTCTCGTGGTGCGCTTCCTGGCCGGCGTCGCCAGCGCTTTCGTCATCGTCTTCCTGGCCTCGATCGTCTTCAGCCATCTCGCGGTTACCGGCCGCAACGGCTTGCAGGCGCTGCATTTCGGCGGTGTCGGCCTCGGCATCGCCGCCTCGTCGCTGATGATGGCGATCCTGGTTTCGGCTCATGCCGGCTGGCAGGCGGGCTGGCTGTGGTCGGCGGCGCTGTCGGCGGCGGGTTTCGCCGTCGTAGCGCTGATGATCGATCGCGGCCCGGCGGCAAGCGTTTCCTCCGCCCGCGAGCCCGCCTTGCCGTGGAACGCGCCGCTCATCAAGGTCATCGTCGGCTACGGCCTGTTCGGTTTCGGCTACATCATCACCGCCACCTTCCTGGTCGCCATCGTGCGCCAGGGCGGTGGCAGCCGGCTCTTCGAGGCGATGGTGTGGATGGTCACCGGCATCGCCGGGGTGCCGTCGGTCTGGCTCTGGCAGAAGGTTGCCCAACGCAGCGGTCTTTATGTCGCTTATGCCGTGGCCTGCCTGGTCGAGGCTGCCGGCGTCACCGCCAGTGTCGCCATGAGCGCGCCGCTCGGGCCGCTGCTCGGCGGTTTCTTCCTCGGCTTCACCTTCATCGCCATCACGGCGCTCGGCCTGCAGGCCGGCCGGGTGCTGGCACCGCAGGCGCCGCGGCGTGCTTTCGCGCTGATGACCACCGCCTTCGGCCTCGGTCAGCTCATCGGCCCGCTGGTCGCCGGCGCGCTCGCCGAACGCGCCGGCGGCAGCTTCTTCGTGCCGTCGATCGCGGCTGCGGTCGTTCTTGTCGTCTCCTCAGCGATCGTCTGGTCGGCCGGCAGACACGCCAGGCGGTAAGGCCAAGAAGAAGCCGGCGCCGCAACGTGACGAAAAAGTAATTCGGCAGCCGGATCAGTCACCATTCCTTTGCCGCAAAAACTGTGACTTGATGCAGGCGAATCGCAACAGCGGCGCGCATATGCCGCGCCAGCAAGGAATTCGCCGCCGTGTTCGTATCCTTCTTCCCGAAGCCGAAGCTGTTCTTCCTTTCGGCGGCGGCGTGGAGTCTCTTCCTCGTTCTGCTGTGGTTCTTCGGTGGTCAACAGTTCGGTTCCGTCTTCGGTCTCGGACCGGCTGATCCGGCAGCCCCACCGAACATTGGCATTAGCGTATTTTGGTCGAACCCGTTCCTTTGGTTCTATATTTATTACACGGCAAGCGTACTGATATTCTATGCATTTTGGGCATGGTTCTCTCCGCACCCTTGGCAAAATTGGTCTATTATTGTCGCTTCTGTTGTCTTGTTCTTGATCTATTTTACTGTGCAAGTCAGCGTGGCAGTTAATAACTGGTACGGGCCGTTCTACGACTACGTGCAAGGCCTTATGTCAGGAACCAGGAAATCGACCAGCACCGAATTTTATTGGGGGGTCGCCAGTTTTGCTTGGTTGGCGCTACTCGGCATGAACGTGCAGGTGGTCAACGCCTTTGTCGTTCAACATTGGATCTTCCGCTGGCGCACGGCCATGAACGACTATTTCATGGCGAACTGGGACAAGCTGCGTCATATCGAGGGCGCCTCGCAGCGTATTCAAGAAGACACGATGCGCTTTTGCCAGATCATGGAGGATTTGGGCGCAACTTTCGTAAGATCGATCATGACGCTTATTGCGTTCCTGCCGGTCCTGATCCAGCTGCAGGTTCACATCACCGAGTTGCCGATCGTCGGAGTCATTGCTCATCCGCTCGTTGTTGCAGCGTTGGTCTGGTGTTTCTTCGGTACCATTGTGGTGATGCTGGCCGGTGTTAAGCTGCCCGGCTTGCAGTTTCGCAATCAGCGTGTCGAAGCCGCCTACCGCAAGGAACTTGTCTATGGCGAGGATCATGCCGACAGGGCGCAGCCGCTGACCACCAAGGAATTGTTCAACAACGTCCGCCGCAACTACTTCCGGCTCTATGGCCACTACATCTATTTCAATGTGGTGCGTTATACCTATCTGCAAGCCGATGGCATTTATTCTCTTTTGATCTTGGGACCTTCGTTGGTGGCAGGTAAGATTACGTTTGGCATATTCAGTCAGATTTCGAACGCCTTTGACCGAGTGGCCAACTCGCTGCAGTTCCTGCTGAATTCTTGGTCGACCATCGTCGAGCTGCAGTCGATTCATAAGCGCCTGCGCGCCTTCGAGGCGACGCTGGAAGGCGAACCGCTGCCGGATATCGACCAGCATTATCTCGATCGCCAGCAGGCCGGCATGGAGCCCAAGGACCAGCCGGTGCACTGACCGGCGCGTGTGGTGGGCGGCTCAGCCGCCCACGGCGGCGGGCTTGGTGGGTTTGCCTCTGCCCAGATAGTCGCGGTAGCTGATGCACTCGACGTCCGATTTCACGCAAACCTCGCCGGCGAAACGCTCCAGCGCGTTCCAGTAGGTGCCGTCGTTCATCAGCGTGAAGTGGAAGCCAAGCTCGAGCGGCACGCGCTCGCCGGCATATTGTTTGTCGAAGGCGGCGCGGAACGCGTCATAGGTGCGCTCCTCGAATTCCTTGGCCTGGCTCGGCCGCTCGAAGCCGCCGGAATGACGCACGAACAGATTGTAGTCCATCGCGATCACCGGCCGCCGTTTCGGCCCCTCGGGAATGAGCGGGAGCGAGAAACGCGTCAGGCCGCCGGCCGTGGTTGGCACGGCGGGGCCTTGCGAGACGCCGCTGGCGTCATAGGCGAAGCCGGCTTCCGGCAGCGCCTGGTAGAGGCCCTTGCCGGTCGACAGATACGGGGCGCGGAAACCGGTCACTGCTTTGGCAAGGTCGCGCCAGCCGGCCGGCTCGGGCGAGATGCCGTTGATCGCATAGGCGTTTTCCAGGATGCGCCGCGATGCCGCCAGTTCCGCCTGCCAGTCGGCCTTGCTCCAGTCCTTGCCGTCGAAATGGCCGCAGGCATGGCTGCCGAGATCGTGGCCCTCGGCGACCGCCAGGTTGATCTGTTCCAGCCGCTCGGCCACCTCGTCCTTCGAGGCGGCGAAACCGATATTCGACTTGCCGCTGCCCTTGGTCGGCGTGACATAGTCCTTGCGGGTGTCCTTCGACAAAAGGAAGACGCAGGACAGGAAATAGCTGAAATGCGCACCGGTGCGCGCCGCCAGCGCGCGGCTGCGTTTCCATTGCGCGATGTCGCGCGCATTGTCGAAGGAGATGATGACGATCTGCTTCGGCTTGGCCGGCACGGGCGACCGCGGCGGGTCCGCGAGGGCCGCCGTCGTCGTGGCAAAAGCCAGGCTGGAATACGCAAGCACGCGGAACGAACGGAACATTCTCGGACAATCGAAACGGGATTTCACAGGGCCAGACAGGCGCCAGATAGGCCATACGCCGCAGTCGGGCAACCGCGACTGGACTTCGCGCTAGCCTTCAAATGTGGCGCCGATAGGTCGCCAAAGCCAGTGCGCGAACGCGCCGTCCCGCCGATTTTCCGGCTCCCCCCTTCCATGCCGACAAAATTTCGCTACAAGGCGGGGCTCATCTTTAGGCTCGGTCCGCTTGGACTGGGCGGCAACGGTTTGATCGATGTCCGACGACAGTTTTATCCGCGAAGTCAATGAAGAGATCCGTGGCGACCGCGCCCGGGCGCTGTGGGATCGTTACGGCCCCATGCTGATCGCGGCCGCCGTGCTGATCGTGCTCGGCACCGCCGCCTTCGTCGGCTACCGTTATTGGGACACCTCGCGTGCCAACCGTTCGGGTGACGCGTTCTCGCAGGCGCTGAAACTCGCCAATGACGGCAAGCAGGACGATGCGCTGGCCGCCTTGGCCGCGCTCGAGAAGGACGGTTACGGCGCTTATCCGCTACTGGCGCGCATGCGCGCCGCCACCGTCAAGGCCGACAAGGGCGATTTCGCCGGCGCCGTGAAGGATTTCGACGAGGTCGCCGCCGACAGCGCGATCCCGGCTTCGATCCGTGACATGGCGCGGCTTCGCGCCGGCCTCATCCTGATCGACCACGGCTCTTTCGCCGATGTCTCCAGCCGCGTCGAGGCATTGACCGCCGACACCAGCGCGCTGCGTCATACAGCACGCGAGGCGCTCGGACTGGCCGCCTGGAAGGAAGGCAAGTCGCAGGACGCTTTAAAGCTGTTCGACCAGATCGCCGCCGACGAAGGCGCGCCGCGCAATGTGCGCGATCGCGCCACGCTGATGGCCGAGCTGATCCGCGGCACCGGCAACGCGTCGTGATGGGCAATGAGCTTCAAAGTCGCCATCATCGGCCGGCCTAACGTCGGCAAATCCACGCTTTTCAACCGCTTGGCCGGTCGCAAGCTGGCTCTTGTCGACGATACCCCCGGCGTCACCCGCGACCGCCGCGTTCATCCCGCCAAACTCTACGACATCTTTTTCGATGTGATCGACACGGCCGGCTTCGAAGACGCGCCGGCTGGGTCGCTGCCTGGCCGCATGCGCCTGCAGACCGAGATCGCCATCGAGGAAGCCGATCTCATTTTCTTCCTGATGGACGCCAAGGCCGGCTTGATGCCGGACGACCGCACCTTCGCCGAAGTCGTGCGCCGGTCCGGCAAGCCGGTGGTTCTGGTCGCCAACAAGGCCGAGGCGCGCGGCGCGCAAGGCGGCATGCTGGAGGCCTGGGAACTGGGCCTCGGCGAACCCGTGCCTGTTTCGGCCGAGCACGGCCAGGGCATGCCGGATCTGCGCGATGCCGTCATCGAGGCGCTCGGCGAGAAACGTGTGTTCGGCGAAGAAGACGACGCCGACGAAGAGATAGCCGCCTCCGAGGTGCTGATCGGCGAGGACATCGCCGATCCGGACGCCGAGGAAATCCCGGCCTATGACGAGGCTAAGCCGCTGCGCATCGCCGTGGTCGGTCGGCCCAATGCGGGCAAGTCGACGCTGATCAACGCGCTGATCGGCGAAGAGCGTCTGCTGACCGGGCCGGAAGCCGGCATCACCCGCGATTCGATCTCCGTCGACTGGGACTGGCGCGGCCGGCGCATCAAGCTGTTCGACACCGCCGGCATGCGCCGCAAGGCCAAGGTCCAGGAAAAGCTGGAGAAGCTGTCGGTCGCCGACGGCTTGCGCGCCATGCGCTTCGCCGAAGTGGTCGTCATCGTCTTCGATGCCACCATCCCGTTCGAAAAACAGGATCTCCAGATCGTCGACCTCATCGTCCGCGAGGGCAGGGCGCCAGTCATCGCCTTCAACAAGTGGGACCTGATCGATCACCCGCAGGAGGTTCTGGCGGACCTGCGCGAAAAGACCGCGCGGCTGTTGCCCCAGGTGCGCGGCATCCAGGCCGTCACCGTGTCGGCCGAAACCGGCCGCGGCCTCGACAAATTGATGGACGCCATTGTCAGGACGCACAGGGTCTGGAACAGCCGCGTCTCCACCGGCAAGCTGAACCGCTGGCTGGAAGGCATTCTGGCGCATCACCCGCCGCCCGCCGTCGCCGGTCGCCGGTTGAAGATCAAATATGTCACCCAGGCCAAGACCCGTCCGCCGGGTTTCGTCGTCTCGTGCTCGCGGCCCGACGCCATGCCGCAGTCCTATGTTCGCTATCTGGTGAACAGCTTGCGCGATGCCTTCGACATGCCGGGCGTGCCGATCCGCATGGCGCTGCGCACCTCCGACAATCCTTTTGCCGGCCGGGCCAAGAAGAAGAGCTGAGCCACCGCTACCAGCCTCGCTGCCGTTAACCTCCCGTCAAGGTTAATGCCGTTAACCGACCATCAAGGTTAATGCCGCATTGTGACCCTTCAGAATGGGGTTCCGTAGCGTCCTGGAGAGTTCAGTGCATCGACGTCTCGTAAAGCGGCTCGTGGCCGCCGCCGGTGGTCAAAAACGCTCCTTGCTCTCGCCGCTCGCCGTTGGTCTTGGCATCTGGATCGGCTTCCCGACCGCGGTCGCCTATCAGGACATGACCAGTCTGGTCTCCGGCCTCGAATCCTCAACCGTCCGCTGGAACGCCTATGTGCAGAAGTCGGCTGCCGGCTCGATTCACGCCGCCGAACTGCCCTTTGTCGACAAGGACGCGGTCACCGGCTCGCTCGCCGGTTCGGGTGTGCGCTTGCCTGGCGTCGGCACCGTCGCGCTGAGCGGCAGGGTGGCCAAGACCGGCGAGACCTCGGACGAGGTCAGGGTTTCCCGCGCCGGCAAGAAGGACCGCATCGTCAAGATCGTACCGGTGGCGCCGCCGAAGAATTTCTCCGCCGGCTCCATTTTCCAGCGCACCTCCTCGCTGTTGCGTCCAAGCATGGACAGCGGCCTGAAACTCGGTTTCGCCAAGCCCGACATCAAGGGCAAGGAAGTGCAGATCGCGGCGGCCTTCCACCTGCGCGAGGACAAGAAGCCGGACACCGGCGTGCCGACCATGCTGGCCAGCCTCGTCAACAATGACAGCGCCGACATCCTGGCCACTGCCTATGCGCCTTCCGCGCCCGACTACGCCAAGGCGTCTCCGTTCGAATCGCTGCTGCAGGACGAAAAGCCCAGCGGCGGCCGCTTCATTCCGCCGATGTCGAAGGGCGATCATGCCTGGATGAAGAACCCGCTGCCGGCCTCGGTGTTCTCCAAGCCGGAACAGAAATGCCTGGCCAACGGCATCTATTTCGAGGCGCGCGGCGAATCGTTGCGTGGCCAGGCGGCTGTCGCCCAGGTCATCCTCAACCGCGTCCGCAATCCCGCCTATCCCAATTCCATCTGCGGCGTCGTCTACCAGAACGACGACTGGCTGAATCGCTGCCAGTTCTCCTTCGCCTGCGACGGTCGCCGCAAGCGCATCGAGGATCCGGCGCGCTACAAGATCGCGCAGGACGTGGGCATGGCCGTCACCGCCGGCAAGATCTTCATTCCCGAGGTCGGTTCCTCGACCCATTATTACGCCGCCTATGTGAATCCGGGCTGGGCGCGGGCGATGAAGAAGATGACCAGGATCGGCCTGCACATCTTCTACCGCACCTATGGCGGCGGCTGGAGCTGAGCCGGCGATATACGCGCCGGACGCGCCGCGAAGGCGGGCAGAGAGCGGAGATTCTCTCCGTCGACGCCACGCTCTACACCGGGCACGATGTCGCACTTATTCAAGCTATTGATTTATAAGGCAAAAATACTTGCCGACAAAGCTTCCCCCTCGGCTTGACGGGGGAAGGGCCTCTAACTATGTTGCCCGCGACTTGGAAGCGGGCGAACGGCGACGTTTTGGCCGGGCAGGGAGGTTGCGATGGCCGACAAGAACGGGCCAGACGGAACCGGACGGACAAGCGGCAAAGATACGCCGGGCTTCCACGACGACGATCTTGAGCGCCGCCGGCGCGAGCTTGGAGCAGTTCTTGCGACAAGGCGCCCGGACCGGAGCCAGGGGAAAGAGGCTGAGGGAGCCGGACGTGCCAGCGGGTATGGCCAGGCTTTCAAGTTGTCCAGCGAGTTCATTGCCGGCATCGTTGTCGGCGTGGTGATCGGCTGGACGATCGATCGTCTGGTGGGCACATCGCCCTGGGGGCTGATCGTCTTCTTGCTGCTGGGCTTCGTAGCCGGCATATTGAACGTGCTGCGCTCGGTTGGCGCGGTCGCGGAGCTGGATCAGCGTGGCGGCAAGCCGCCTGAGCCGAAAGAATGAGATCCGGCGCCCGTTTGCGGCGTCAGGGATAAGATGCAAGAAGCCGTATTTGCGGTTTTGGAGAGGGTTTAGAAAGTGGCAGCTGCTGACAAGGTCGATCCGATCCATCAGTTCCATATCAACAAGCTCATTCCGCTCGAGATCGGCGGTTATGACATCTCCTTCACCAATTCCGCGCTGTTCATGGTCGCGACCGTGGTTCTGGCGTCGGCATTCCTCTACTTCTCCACCTCCGGCCGCGCGCTCGTTCCGTCGCGCCTGCAGTCGGTTGGCGAAATGTCCTACGAATTCGTCGCTTCGATGCTGCGCGATTCCGCCGGCTCGCACGCCATGAAGTTCTTCCCGCTGGTGTTCTCGCTGTTCATGTTCGTGCTGACGGCGAACCTCCTCGGTCTGTTCCCTTATTTCTTCACCATCACTTCACACATCATCGTCACTTTCGCGCTGGCGGCGTTGGTTATTGGTACGGTCGTTGTCTATGGTTTTTACAGGCACGGTTTCGGTTTCCTGAAGCTGTTCGTGCCGAGCGGCGTGCCGTTGGCGTTGTTGTTTATTGTGGTCCCGATTGAGATCATTTCATTTCTCTCGCGTCCGATCAGTCTCTCTGTTCGTCTTTTTGCCAACATGCTGGCAGGCCATATCACGCTCAAGGTCTTTGCCGGTTTTATGGTGTCGCTGACTTCGCTCGGCGCGTTCGGTATCGTTGGCGCCGTTCTGCCTCTGACCATGGCAGTTGCGATAACCGCGCTTGAGATATTAGTCGCCTTCCTGCAAGCCTATGTCTTCGCCATGCTGACCTGCATGTATCTCAGCGATGCCGTCCACGGCGGGCACTAGTGAATACCCGGCGCAACCCGCCGGCCAACTAAGCAATCTAGATTCATCAAGGAGTTAAATGAAATGGACGCAGAAGCAGCTAAGTACATCGGTGCTGGTATCGCATGCCTTGGCATGGGCGGCGCGGGCATCGGCGTCGGCAACATTTTCGGCAGCTACCTGGCGGGTGCCCTGCGCAATCCGTCGGCAGCCGACGGCCAGTTTACCCGTCTGGTCTTCGGCTTCGCCGTGACGGAAGCTCTGGGCATCTTCTCGTTGCTCATCGCCTTCCTGCTGTTGTTCCGCTGATGCAGGCGTGATGCTAGCCGGTTGCGTTCGGGCTGCCGGCTTGAATTCTAGGCCAGAACGACAGGAACCACGTGATGTTCGTGACATCAGCCTATGCTGAAGAGGCGACGACTGCTGGCACCGCAGTGCCAGTTGAGGGCGGCCATGGAGGCAATACCTTCCCGCCTTTTGATCCAACAACCTTCTCTTCTCAGCTCGTCTGGCTGGCGATCACTTTCGGCCTGTTCTACCTGTTCTTGAAGAAGGTGGCGATGCCGCGCATCGCCTCCATTCTCGACGTGCGTTCCAACCGGATCGCGCAGGATCTCGACCAGGCAGCCAAGCTGAAGGGCGAGGCGGATACCGCGGTCGCCGCTTATGAGCAGGAATTGGCCGAGGCCAAGATCAACGCCAACTCGATCGGCCAGAAGGCCCGCGACGAAGCCAAGGCCGAAGCCGACGCTGCCCGCAAGGATGTCGAGGCAGGCCTTGAGAAGAAGCTTGTCGAGGCCGAGGCGCGCATCGCCACGATCAAGGCCAGCGCCATGAAGGATGTCGGTGCCGTCGCTGAAACGACCGCCACCGCCATTCTGGAAAGCCTGGTCGGCAAAGCCGACAAGGGCGAAGTGGCCGCTGCCGTCAAAGCCGCGCGCTGAGGAGACCGCCATGGACGCCACATCTCTCGCGACAGTCTGGGCGACGGTAGCGCTCTTTATCCTGATCGCCTTGATGATCTACCTGAAGGTGCCGGGCGCGATGTCGAAGTCGCTCGATGCCCGCGCCGACAAGATCCGCTCGGAGCTGGATGAAGCCCGCAAGCTGCGTGAAGAAGCGCAGGCGCTGCTGGTCGAATACCAGAAGAAGCGCAAGGACGCCGAGAAGGAAGCCGCCGACATCGTCGAGGCCGCCAAGCGCGAAGCCAAGGCCCTTGCCGAGGAAGCGCACAAGAAGACCGAGGATTATGTCGCGCGCCGCACCGTCGTCGCCGAGCAGAAGATCGGTCAGGCCGAGCGCGAGGCAATCGCCGAGGTTCGTGCCAGAGCCGTCGATCTGGCGGTCGAGGCTGCCCGCAGCGTGCTCGCTTCCAAGGTCGACGCCAAGGCCGCGGCCGACCTGTTCAAGGCCTCCGTGCAGGACGTGAAGTCCAAGCTCAACTGAGCGCAGCGTCTCGTTTGATTTGAGAAAGCCGCTGGGGAAACCTGGCGGCTTTTTCGTTGGGGGATGTCCTTAGTCTTCGGCTGCAACGTCCTTGCGGAACGGCGCGAAGGATACGCGGTGCAGGCGATGCAGCGGCCCGTGCGAGGCGATGGCCGAGCGGTGGCGGGCGGTGGCGTAGCCCATATGCACCTCGAACCCGTAATGGGTGTGGCATTGGCCGCAGCCGGTCATCATGCGGTCGCGCATCACCTTGGCGACGATCGAGGCCGCCGCGATCGACTGCGAGCGCTGGTCGCCCTTGACCAGCGCGCGTCCTGCGCAGGGCAGGCCGGGCGGCACGTCGCGGCCGTCGGCCAATGCCAGCTTGGGCTCAAGCGAAAGGCCGCACAGCGCCCGTCGCATGGCTTCCAGGCTGGCGCGCAGGATGTTGGTGTCGTCGATGCCTTCCGCCGAGATCGAGGCCATGGAGACGGCCTGGGCCCTCGCCAGGATCGTCTCGAACACGGCTTCGCGCTGGGCATGCGTCAGTCGTTTGGAATCGTCGAGACCGTCGGGGATGTCGTTCGGATCGAGCACCACGGCGGCGGCCACCACCGGGCCGGCCAGCGGCCCGCGCCCGGCCTCGTCCATGCCGGCCACCGGCCACAGCCCTTCGGCGATGGCCTTCCTCTCGATGGAGAAATCCGGCCGCTCGAGGATTTCAAACAGAAGCGGAGAATCGGAACGCGCGCGAGCCATAATGCGGCGAAACTCGCATCGGTCCCGATTCTCCGCAAGCCCTCCCGGCCGGCTGGGGCGGCGGGCCGGAGGGTACCGTCTGACGGCCGGGGGTCAGGGCCGGACGGGATCTTGTGTCGGGTGCCGGAGATGGTGCCGGCACCCGATAGGGCAGGGCGATCCTGCCCACCGGTCTACAGCAGCATCAGCTGCTCGAAGGGTCGTGTGGCCGGCGTGAACAGGTCGGTCCTGAGCTGCCTGCGCTCGACGTTGAGACCGAGCCGCTTGGCGGCGATCTCGAAGCGGCGGCCGATCTGCCAGGCATAGGGACCCGCGCCTTTCATGCGTTTGCCCCATTCCGAATCGTAGTCCTTGCCGTCACGCATCGACCGGATCAGCGACATGACGTGCCGGTAGCGGTCGGGATAGTGGCGCAGCAGCCAGTCCTTGAAGATCGGGCTGACTTCCAAAGGCAGCCGCAGCACCACGTAACCGGCTTCGCGGGCGCCGGCGGCGCGGGCGGAATCGAGAATGCGCTCGACCTCCGGATCGGTAAGGCCGGGAATGATCGGGGCCACCATCACCGAGGTCGGGATGCCGGCATCCGTAAGCTGCTGGATCGCCTCCAGCCTTTTGGTCGGCGTCGACGCGCGCGGCTCCATGGTGCGGGCCAGCATGCGGTCCATCGTCGTCACCGACAGCGCCACCTTGGCCAGCCCGCGTTCGGCCATGCGCGACAGGATGTCGATGTCGCGGGTCACCAGCGCCGATTTGGTGACGATGCCGACCGGATGGCCGCGCGCCTCCAGCACTTCGAGAATCTCGCGCATGATGCGGTATTGCCGCTCGATCGGCTGATAGGGGTCGGTGTTGGTGCCAATGGCGATGGTGCGCGGCTGATAGCCTTCCTTGGAAAGCTCCTTGTCCAGCAGCCGCGCCGCATCCGGCTTGGCAAACAGCTTGGCCTCGAAATCCAGCCCCGCCGACAGGCCCATGAAACTATGCGTCGGCCGCGCGAAGCAGTAGACGCAACCGTGCTCGCAGCCGCGATAAGGGTTGATCGAACGGTCGAAGGAAATATCGGGCGATTCATTGCGCGTGATGATGGTGCGCGGCTTCTCCACCTGCACTTCGGTCTTGAACGGCGGCAACTCCTCGAGCGATTCCCAGCCATCGTCGAACACATGACGGCTCACCGGTTCGAAGCGGCCCGACGGATTGATGCCAGCGGAACGGCCGCGATTGCGATCCGGCCGCACGCGCATACCGCTCTGTTCCATGATCGCATTGGCCATCTCGGCCCGTCCGGCGCCGAAGGCGGCAATGTCGGCACGCACGACCTGTTCCATTTTGGCTCTTTCCCAAGGGCTGTCTGCTGGGCGTCGAATCGCTGTTCTCATGAAATTATTCCTATTGCCTCCATGAGAACAAATCAAGAACTTTCGTCATCGAACTCGAAACTGGCGCGCGGCGCGGCTTTCCGCTATTCGGCAAAGATGCTCAGTGTGCTGATCGAAACCCGCAACGACGAGGAAGGGCTTGCGCGCACGCTCGCCTCGCTCGTCGGTGGCGTCGTCGAGGGCATGGTGCGCGAAGTGATCGTTTGCGATCTCGGCTCCACCGACCAGACCGCCAAGGTGGCCGAGCACGCCGGCTGCCGCTATCTGGCAACCGGTGGCATCAAGGCCGGCATCGGCGTGGCCAAGGGAGACTGGCTGCTTCTCTTGGAGCCCGGCGCCAGGCTGGTCGAAGGCTGGACGGATACCGTTGCCGATCATATCGGACGCCTTTCCACGCCGGCCCGTTTCGCGCCGACGCGCGGCGCGCGCCAGCCGCTGCTGCGGCGCCTGTTCGGCCGGCGGTCGCCGCTTGCCCATGGGCTGGTGATCGCCAGGAAGCAGGCGGCGGCGCTGGCCGGCACATCAGGCGAGGTGGAAGCGATTGCGCGCGCCGCGCGGGCGACGACCCTGCCGGCGGAGATCTGGCCCGCCGCCAGGTAGGTAGATACCACCGGCTCAGGCGCCGGGCGGTGCCCCGGCGATCGAGCCTCGCACCACCAGGTCGACCGGCCACACTTCGCCGCGGGCGCCGTCTTCCAGTTCCGAAAGCCGCGCCACCAGCCGCTCGGCCACCCGCGCTCCAGCGGCGCGGATCGAGGAGCGCGTCGTCGTCAGCGGCACCGAAAAATTCTCCGGTTTCAGCCAGGGAAAGACGTCATCATGCGCAATGACCGAAACGTCGGCGGGAACCGCTAAATTGAGGTCGCGCAGGGCTCGCATGACGCCGAGCGTCATGAACAGGCTGGAGCAGATGATCGCCGTCGGCTTGTCGTCCTGCTCGAACAGCCGCCGCGTCGCGCGGTAGCCGTTCTCGTCGGTCATCGCGTTGGAGATCAGCCGATGGTCCGGCAGCGCGAGGCCGCCGGCGTTCAGCGCCTTGCGCACCCCGCGCTCGCGATGGATGGCGAAGGTCTTCCAGTCTTCGCCGTTGACCAGCGCGATGCGGTTGTGCCCCAACTGGATCAATAGCCGTGCCGCTTCGTGGAAGGCGCCTTCATTGTCGATGTCGAGGAATGGATAGGCAAAGTCCAGCCCCTCGGAGCGGCCGTGCACGATGTAGGGAATGTGCAGCTGGTCGAGCAGCGTCAGGCGCTTGTCGGCCGGGCATGGCGACGAGACATAGACGGCGTCGACCTGCTTGTTGGCGACGATACGGCGATAGGTCGTCTCTTCCTCGTCGGCAGCCGTCGGGCTCAGCACCAGGTCGAGTTCGTGCGAGCGCGCGAAATCGCCGAGCCCCGACAGGAACTCGACGAAATGCGGGTCGATATCAACCGTCGCCCCTGTCGGCATGACATAGCCGATCATGCCGGTCTTGCCGGTCGCCAGCCTCCTTGCCGACGGGTTTGGCCGGTAGCCGTGACGCTTGGCGGCGTCGGCGACGCGCCGGCGCGTGTCCTCGTTGACCTCGGGATAACCGTTCAGCGCGCGGCTCACCGTGGTCTGGGACAATTGCAGCATCTGCGACAGCTGCTTGAGGTTCACAGGCGCCTCCGGTCTTCAAAGCGCTTCGAATCCGATGCTGGCCTTTGCCGCCGGCATCGTCGGGGAAAATCAGCATAAGCTTGAAAAAGTCCGGTTTGAAGAAAATTTGCTGCTGCACTGCCAAAAAATAATGCTGCACCGCGATTTTCACCATGTCTTTCACCTATTTAAATCGATTTATTAACCGTGCCCTTGACTCTTCGCGGATTCGATGGCGAGATGCGGGAAGCCAAAGCGCTTTGAGTACCGGTTTCGAAAGGTTGCAGTCCCTTTCTTGCTCGGGCACAGTCGAGGTGATGTCGGCGGCGGAATGGAGGTTCCGTCGGTATTTCGATCCATTGGGAGGATTGCAATGAAGAAGACGTTTTTGCTGGGTACGGCGCTTGTGGCGCTGGCCTTTGCCGCATCCGCCGGGGCAGCCGAACTGAAGTTCAAGCCCGGCGAGGATTCCAAATTTCACTGGGCCAATTTCGATGACCTGAAGAAGGTCGACCTGAAGGGCGAGACGCTGACCATTTTCGGTCCGTGGCGCGGCGAGGACGAGGCCCTGGCCCGTTCGGTGCTGGATTATTTTGCCGCCGCCACCGGTGCCGAGGTCAAATACTCCTCGTCGGAGAACTACGAACAGCAGATCGTCATCGACACGCAGGCGGGCAGCCCGCCCAACGTCGCCATTCTGCCGCAGCCCGGCCTGATCCAGGATCTCGCCTCCAAGGGCCTGTTGTCGCCGCTCGGTGACGACACCGCCAAATGGGTCAAGGACAATTATGCCGCCGGCGATTCCTGGGCGGCGCTCGGCACCTTCAAGGACAAGGACGGCAAGCCCGGCTTCTACGCCCTGCCGTACAAGATCGATGTGAAGGGTCTGGTCTGGTATTCGCCGGACAATTTCGACGAGGCCGGCTACAAGGTCCCCAAGACCCAGGAAGAACTGACCGCGCTCGAGCAGAAGATCATCGCCGACGGCCACAAGCCCTGGTGCATCGGGCTCGGCTCCGGCGGCGCCACCGGCTGGCCGGCGACCGACTGGGTCGAAGACATCATGCTGCGCACGCAGACGCCGGACGTCTACGACAAGTGGGTCTCCAACGAGATCAAGTTCAACGACCCGCGCGTCGTCAACGCGCTCAGCATTTTCGCCAAGGTCGCCACCGACGACAAAATGGTCGACGGCGGTGCCGCCGCTGTCGCCGCGACCGACTTCCGCGACAGCCCGAAGGGCCTCTTCGCCGTGCCGCCGAAGTGCTACCTTCACCATCAGGCGTCGTTCATCCCGTCCTTCTTCCCGGAAGGCGTCAAGCTCGGCCAGGATGCGGATTTCTTCTATTATCCCGCCTATGCATCCAAGCCTGAACTCGGCACGCCGCTCGAGGTTGCCGGCACCCTGGTGATGATCACCAAGGATTCCAAGGCCTCGCGCGAATTCATCAAGTTCCTGCAGATGCCGCTCGCTCACGAATTGTGGATGGCACAGAAGAGCTTCGTCACCCCGCTCAAGGAAGCCAACAAGGAAACTTACGGCAGCGCCGCGCTCAAGAAGCAGGGCGAAATCCTGACCGAGGCGACCACCATCCGCTTCGACGGGTCCGACATGATGCCCGGCAAGATCGGTGCCGGTTCCTTCTGGACCGGCATGGTCGACATGGTCGGCGGCAAATCGCCGGAGGCGGTCGCCAACGACATCCAGAAGAGCTGGGACGCGATCAAGTAAAAATCCAGGAGTGCGGCCTCCCAGGGCAGGCCGATCCGGGCGAATAGGTCCCGGATCGGGCTCGGGGAGCCTGGGAAGGGGAACCGGCAATCAGCCCGGGTGGCGTCCATCGCGCTGCCCAGGTCTGGCGAAGTCATCGATCCGCAGCGAGGGGAGGAACCCATGGCGGCTCAGATCTTATCGGCCATTCTCGTCATAGTGATCGGCGTCGGCGGCTGTGTCGCCTATTTCTGGGGCGCCAACAAGCTCGTCGACCTCATCTTTCCTTCACGCGGCGTCTCCGGCGCGGCTGCCATCAACAATCTGCGTCGGCAAGGCATGGTCCGGCCCTGGCTGTTCGTCGGCCCGGCCATGATCATCCTCACCATCTACCTGATCTACCCGGTCATCGAGACGCTCAGGCTCTCCTTCCTCGACCGCGGCGGCACCTCCTTCGTCGGGCTGGCCAACTATCAGTGGGCGCTCGGCGACCGCGAGTTCCGCAACTCTATCCTCAACAACATCTTGTGGCTGGCCGTGGTGCCTGCGGCCTGCACCTTCCTCGGCCTCATCATCGCCGTTCTCACCGACCGCATCTGGTGGGGCACCATCGCCAAGAGCCTGATCTTCCTGCCGCTTGCCATCTCCTTCGTCGGCGCCAGCGTCATCTGGAAGTTCATCTACGAATTTCGCGGCGATGGGCAGACGCAGATCGGCATCCTCAACTCCATCGTCACCGGCCTGGGCGGCGACCCGCAAGTGTGGATCTCGCTGCCGTTCTGGAACAATTTCTTCCTGATGATCATCCTGATCTGGATCCAGACCGGCTTTGCCATGGTCATCCTGTCCTCGGCGCTGCGCGGCATTCCCGAAGAAACCATCGAGGCCGCCGTGATCGACGGCGCCAACCCGTTCCAGATTTTCTGGAAGATCATGATCCCGCAGATATGGGGCACCATCGCCGTGGTGTGGACCACCATCACCATCCTGGTTTTGAAGGTCTTCGACATCGTGCTGACCATGACCAACGGTCAATGGAACAGCCAGGTGCTCGCCAACCTGATGTTCGACTGGATGTTCCGCGGCGGCGGCGATTTCGGCCGTGGCGCCACCATCGCCATCATCATCATGATCGCGGTCATCCCGATCATGGTCTGGAACATCCGGCAGGCCAACAGGGAAACGGGAGGGCACTGAGATGGCCGGCGCATCCGGAAAATCCTTCATCGGCCGCTTCGGCGTCCACCTTGCCGTGCTGTTTTTCGTCGCCCTGTGGACGGTGCCGACGCTCGGCATCCTGATCTCGTCGCTGCGCGACAAGGATCAGATCGTCGTCTCCGGCTGGTGGACGGCGCTCGCGACCTCCAGCCAGACATCGGCCGGCCGCCTCGGCACCGCCAAGGACCAGGCGCAGAAGGACGGCAAATACATCATCACCGGCAATTTGCTCGCCGCCGGCGACGCCGGCACCGTCACTTCCTTCGGCACCCGTTCGCAGGAACCCGGCAAATACCAGGCCGGCGCTCCGGCCGATCTCGGCGACGGCGTGACCCTGCAGGTGAACGCCGACGGCTCCTACTTGTTGTCCTCGCCCAAGGCCTTCGAGGGCGATCGCGGCCAGCGCGTCTATTTCGAAGCCTCGGCGCCGCCGAAGTTCACCACCGACAACTATCGCAACGTCCTGTTTTCCGAAGGCATCGGCCGTTCGTTCCTGAATTCGCTGACGGTGACGATCCCGGCGACGATCATCCCGATCCTGATCGCGGCCTTCGCCGCCTACGCCTTGGCCTGGATGCGTTTTCCCGGACGTGCGCTGCTGATCGCGGTGATCATCGGCCTGCTTGTCGTGCCGCTGCAGATGTCGCTGATCCCGCTGTTGAAGCTCTATAACGGCGTCGGCCTGTTCTTCGGCGTGCCGTCGAAGACCTATCTCGGCATCTGGCTGGCGCATACCGGCTTCGGCCTGCCCTTCGCCATCTATCTGCTCAGGAGCTACATCGCCGGCCTGCCGCGCGAGATCATGGAATCGGCCCGCATCGACGGCGCCAGCGACTTCGAGATCTTCGTCAAGATCGTGCTGCCGCTGTCCTTCCCGGTGCTTGCTTCCTTCGCCATCTTCCAGTTCCTGTGGGTATGGAACGACCTTCTGGTGGCGATGGTGTTCCTCGGCACCGACGCCGATCAGATCGTGCTGACCGCCAAGCTCAACGCCTTGCTCGGTTCGCGCGGCGGCAATTGGGAAATCCTGACGACATCGGCCTTCGTGACCATCATCGTGCCATTGTTTGTGTTCTTCTCGCTGCAGCGCTACTTCGTGCGCGGCCTGCTCGCGGGCTCGGTCAAAGGAGGTTGATGGTGAAGCAGGCAGTGCAGCGCATGGCCGAGATGCCGGCACCGGCGGTCGATCGCGACTGGTGGCGTGGCGCGGTGATCTATCAGGTCTATCCGCGCTCCTACCAGGACACCGACGGCGACGGCATCGGCGATCTCAAGGGCATCACCTCCCGTCTCGGCTACATTGCCTCGCTGGGCGTCGACGCGATCTGGATCTCGCCTTTCTTCAAGTCGCCGATGAAGGATTTCGGCTACGACGTCAGCGACTATTGCGATGTCGACCCGATGTTCGGGACGCTAGCGGATTTCGATGCGCTGGTGACCGAGGCGCATCGTCTCGGCCTCAAGGTGATGATCGACGAGGTGCTGTCGCACACCGCCGACATCCATCCCTGGTTCGTCGAAAGCCGTTCCAGCCGCTCCAATGCCAAGGCCGATTGGTATGTGTGGGCCGACGCTCGGCCTGACGGCACGCCGCCCAACAACTGGCTGTCGATCTTCGGCGGTTCCGCCTGGCAGTGGGACACGCGCCGCCAGCAATATTATCTGCACAACTTCCTGGCCGAGCAGCCTGACCTCAACTTCCACAACGCTGAGGTTCAGGACGCGCTGCTTGAGGCCACCCGCTTCTGGCTGGAGCGCGGCGTCGACGGTTTCCGCCTCGACACCATCAATTTCTATTTCCACAGCCAGGGCCTGGAGAACAATCCGGCGCTGCCGCCCGAGGAGCGTAACGACCAGACCGCGCCTTCGGTGAACCCTTACAACTATCAGGACCACATCTACGACAAGAGCCGGCCGGAAAATCTCGGCTTCCTCGAACGTTTCCGCTCGCTGCTGGACGAATATCCGGCCGCCGCTGCCGTCGGCGAGGTGGGCGATTCACAGCGCGGCCTCGAAGTGGTCGCGGCCTACACCGCCGCCGGCAAGCGCGTGCACATGTGTTATTCCTTCGATTTCCTGGCGCCTGAAAAGATCAGCGCGGCCAAGGTGCGCGCCGTGCTCGAAGCATTCGGCCGCGTCGCCAGCGATGGCTGGTCGTGCTGGGCCTTCTCCAATCATGACGTGGTGCGCCACGCCTCGCGCTGGGCCGCCGGCGAAGCCGACCCGGTCTCTTATCTCAAGGTGGTCTCGGCGCTGCTCTTTTCCCTGCGCGGCTCGGTCTGCATCTATCAGGGCGAGGAGCTTGGCTTGAGCGAAGCCAACCTCGCTTTCGAGGACCTCCAGGACCCCTACGGCATTCGCTTCTGGCCGGAATTCAAGGGCCGCGACGGTTGCCGCACGCCAATGGTGTGGGACGCGGCCGCGGCCAATGGCGGCTTCTCCAAGGCCAGGCCCTGGCTGCCGGTGCCGGGCGAACATCTTTCCAGGGCGGTCAATGTGCAGGAAAGCGACGAGGCGTCGCTGCTGCAGCACTACCGTCGTTTCCTCGCCTTCCGCCGCACCCATCCGGCGCTGGCCAGGGGGGAGATCGAATTCATGCCGAGCGACGGCGACACCGTGGTGTTCGCGCGCCGCGAAGGCAATGAACGCATCGTCTGCGCCTTCAATCTGAGCGGTCGTCCGACCGAAGTCGACCTTGGCGCGGGACGCGCCTTGCAACCTTTGCCGGGACATGGTTTCTCATCGCAGTCTGGAACAACCGGCAAGCTTCGCCTCGGCGGCTATGGTGCGTGGTTCGGGCGTGTCGCCTGAGTGGAAATGAACTGAACGGGAGGAAATAATGGCCGATCTGACGCTGAGGCAGGTGAAGAAGTCCTACGGCAACATTCACATTCTTCATGGCATCGACCTCGACATCAAATCGGGCGAGTTCATTGTTTTCGTCGGCCCGTCGGGTTGCGGCAAGTCCACCCTGCTGCGCTCCATCGCCGGGCTGGAGGAGATCACCTCGGGCGATCTCAGCATTGCTGGCGAGCGGGTCAACGACGTGCCGCCGTCGAAGCGCGGCATCGCCATGGTCTTCCAGTCCTACGCGCTCTATCCGCACATGACCGTCTACGACAACATGGCCTTCGGCATGAAGATCGCCAAGGAGAACAAGGCCGAGATCGACCGCCGCGTGAAGCAGGCGGCTGAAATCCTGCAGCTGACCAAATATCTCGACCGCCTGCCCAAGGCGATGTCGGGTGGCCAGCGCCAGCGCGTCGCCATCGGCCGCGCCATCGTGCGCAATCCCAAGGTCTTCCTGTTCGACGAGCCGTTGTCGAACCTTGACGCCGCATTGCGCGTCGCCACCCGCATCGAGATCGCCAAGCTGAAGGAATCGATGCCCAACACCACGATGATCTACGTCACCCACGACCAGGTCGAGGCGATGACGCTGGCCGACCGTATCGTCGTTTTGAAGGACGGCCATATCGAGCAGGTCGGCACGCCGATGGACCTCTACAGGAAGCCCGGCAATCTATTCGTCGCCCAGTTCATCGGCTCTCCGGCCATGAACATCCTGCCGGGAACCGTGGACAAGACGGGCGCTACCACCACGGTCAGCCATCTCGGCGGCCGCAAGGCATCGGTGCCGATCGCAACGCCCGCCAGTGCGCAGGGCACTTCCATCTCCTTCGGCGTGCGCCCCGAGGATCTCTTCGTCGCCACCGGCGCCGATTATCTCTTCGAAGGCAAGGTCGATTATGTCGAGCAACTCGGCGAGGTTCAGCTCGTCTATATCGACATCGGCCGTGCCGACCAGCCGCTGACCGCCAAGCTGCCGGGCAATGTCACGGTTCAACGCGGCAGTATCTTGAAGCTCACCGCCAATGCCGAAGACCTGCACATCTTCGACGCCGACGGCCGTTCCTTCGCCCATTATGAGGCGACCGCCAAGGCCGCCTGAGGCGCGATACCAAAAGAAGCTGCCGGAGACGGCACCGCTGAAGACGAAAAAGAGGGCCGCTAGGCCCTCTTTCTGTTTCGCGATCGCGCGCTTGTTTCGAAAGACGCTGATAACGTGGCGATGAAAGTCAGTCGTCGCGCACGACGGTCAGATGCACCGCCTTCTCCGTCGGCACCCGCTCGGTGATGCGGTAGCCCAGCGCCGCGAAGTCGATGCCCGAGAACAGGTTTTCGCCGGAGCCCAGCAGCACCGGCGCGACGGCGAGATGCAGGTTGTCGATCAGCCGGGCCTTGAGATATTGCTTCAGCGTCGACACGCCACCGCCGACGCGGATGTCCTTGCCCTGTGCCGCTTCCTTCGCTTTGGCAAGCGCTGCCTCGAAACCGTCGGTGACGAAATGGAAGACGGTGCCGCCTTCCATGGTGAGCGGCGCGCGGGCGTAGTTCGTCAGCACGAAGACCGGCACGTGATAAGGCGGGTTGGTGCCCCACCAGCCTTTCCAGTTCTCGTCCGGCCAAGGGCCGCGCACCGGGCCGAACATGTTGCGGCCGAGGATCCAGGCGCCGAGATTGTCGAAGCTGCGCGCGGCGAAGTCTTCGTCGGAACTCATCTGTCCGCCGCTTCCGCCATGAATTGCCTTGAAGGTGGGGGTGTCGAAAAACCACTCGTGCAGTTTCATGCCGTTTTCGCCGAGCGGGTTTTCCAGGCTCTGGTTCGGCCCGGCGCCGTAACCGTCGACCGATATCGAGAATGCGCGCACGACCAGCTTGGACATTGCAAAATCCTCCAAAACCAATTGCAATTTGCAACTGGTTTATAGGGTGACAGATTTCAAATTGCAACCGGTTTTTGCACGGTCGATATTTCGGGGGATGAGCGTCGCTGGAAAATGGCATCCGGCGCTCGGCTGGTGGACGGCGGGAGATGCCGGCGGGCAGTCGGCTATGCGGCCTCGTGGAAAATCAAAAGCGGCGGGCAAGCCCGCCGCTTTTCGCAGTTCGTATTCAGTCGCGCTTAGCGGTTGCCAAAATTATTGACGCGGTAGTCGATGGCCGCCTGGGCTGCCTTGTCGGCGGAGGTCTGCCGGTCGCCGTTCAGCCACTGCAGTGTGGCGTCATGCTGGCGGATCGAGGCGGTGGGCAGTGTGTCGACCTTTGCCGAAGCCGCATAAGGGCTCGAGCCGGCATAGGCGTCGAAATTGTCGCTGCCTGCAAAGGCGGCACCGGCGGTGACCAGAAGGGCGGCGGCGGTAAGGGCAATCGTTCTCATTTTCGTAACTCCAAGGTTCGGTTTTCCATCCGTCAATCGGCGTGGTTCTTGGGAGGTAATCGCGTCGTTCGGATATCAGGGAAATGGCGATGGGCCCCTAAAGGTTCCAATCACAAGAATGTTCATGCGCCGTGTGAAAATGCCCCTTGAAATTTGATCGGGCCGATACGAAAGGTGGAAATAACCAATATTTTACAGTATGTTATGGGTGTGGCGCGGTCGCGTCTCGCGAAAGATACCGCCTGGCGTTCACCAGATCCGACCGCTGTGTCGCCGCTGGCTGAACGTTGTTTCGCGGTTTGGTCCGGGGCAGCCGGCAACCGGCAAAAGGGGCGGGGACACGGGTGTCCTGAAACGAGAAAAGCGGTGGGCAAGCCCACCGCTTTTTTCACCGCCGTCGGCAAAGCCGACGGCCCAGTCTTTTGGCTATTAGCTGTTGCCGCCGAGACGCGGAGCGCCATCGGTGACCGGCTTCACGGTCGCGCCCAGATCATGGGAAACAGCCGAACCCTTCTGGGTCGAAGCGGTGTAGGAGCTGTCAACGTTCGAATAGGTGTAGTTCGAACCGTAGTGGTCGCTGCCCTGAGCAAAAGCAGAGCCGGCGGCAACCAGGAGGGCAGCGGCGGTAAGAGCGATCGTCTTCATTTTCGTACTCCAAATCTCAATGTTGCGTCCGTCAAGCGTCGTGGTCTTGGGAGGTAACTCGCGTCGTTCGGACAACACTGAAATGGGTTTGGGGGGTGAAAGGTTCCAATCACAAGAATGTTTATCAGCCATGCGAAATTGTCCCTTGAAGTTTCGTAAGCATGACATATGACCTTATTATTTTGTAGCAATTTCAATATCTTGCATTGTCACGGTCGCGGCGGTCGGTCCGGCATAATGAGCCGGCGTTCAGGACGGTCTGAACGCACCGTCAACGAACGGTGACCAATCTGCGGGTTTATGGGCGGTTTTTAGAGAACGGGCAGGGACGCCCGGTCATGCCGAGCGCACGGCTGATCCGGCCTGGTGGGTGCCTGTTCGGGAGGACGCGCCGCTCTCTAAGGAACTCTCTATATAGGGAGCGTCGCAAGGGCAGCGATGTCGATTGGAAAGCGTGCGGCGGGGATGCTTCATGGCGGCATGTCCCAGACGCAAAAAAGCGGCGGGCAAGCCCACCGCTTTTTGGTACCGGCAGTCGGCGCGAGCCGACGGCCGTATCAGCCGTAACTTAGCTGTTGCCGCCGAGGCGCGGAGCACCGTCGGTGATCGGCTTGACGTCCTTGATGCTGGCGTCGTGCGACACCGAACCACCCTTCACCGAAGCGGTGTAGGAAGAGTCGACCGTGGCATGCGGGTTCGAGCCGGCATAGGCGTTGAAGTTGTCGCTGCCAGCGAAAGCCGAACCAGCGGCAACCAGGAGAGCAGCAGTAGCAAGAGCAATCTTTTTCATTTTCGTACTCCGAATTTCAAAGTTCTGTCCGTCATGCGGCGTGTTCTTGGGAGGAATTCGCGTCGTTCGGACAGGGCATATCTGGGAGCGGCCCAGTCGACTTTCCAATCACGAAATTGTTCCGCGTGGATCAGGAAAACGCCCCTTGAAATTTCGCGGTCGGATTCCATCCTTTTTACTTAATCCTTTAATTTCAAATAGATAGATGAATTCACGCCTGGGCGATATGGAAAAAAATACTAAGCCGGCGTTCATAGCCTGGTAGACGCATCGTCAACGCCCGGTGCCCCAAAAGGCGTCTGTACGGGGCTTGAAGGGCCATTCCTTACCCGCCTCTGGCCTCACGCGCCTCCCGCCGCTGAGGCTTGAGCAGGCCCGTCTGGCAAGGCTAGAACTTTGTCGATAGGCTCTAAAAAACGGGTCGGTTTCATCGCCCGCCACCGGCGGGCCGGCTGTTACAACGGCCGCCAACAGGGAGAACATCATGCTGCGCAAGACGGATTTCTTCATCGACGGCAAATGGGTCGCGCCGGCGGCGCCGCGGGAGCTGGAGGTGACCAATCCGGCCGACGAGCAACCCTTCGCGGTCATCTCGCTGGGTTCGGCCGCCGATGTCGACAAGGCCGTCGCGGCCGCGCGGCGCGCCTTCGACGGCTGGAGCCGCACCAGCCGCGAGGAACGCCTGGCAGCGCTTGAGCGCCTGCTCGTTTCCTATAACAAGCGCATGAACGACATGGCCAAGGCCATCTCCGACGAGATGGGCGCGCCGATCAAGCTGGCGCTGGAATCGCAGGCCGCCTGCGGTGCCGGCCACATCAAGGCCTTCATCCGCACCCTGAAGGATTTCCATTTCGAGACGCCGCTCTCCGAGCGCGACAAGCAGGAGCACATCGTCTACGAGCCGATCGGCGTCTGCGGCCTGATCACGCCGTGGAACTGGCCGATGAACCAGGTCACGCTGAAGGTGGTGCCGGCCATCGCCGCCGGCTGCACGGTGGTGCTGAAGCCGTCGGAAATCGCGCCGATCTCGTCCATCGTCTTTGCCGAGATGATGGAGGACGCCGGCTTCCCGGCCGGTGTGTTCAACATGGTCAATGGCGACGGCCCCGGGGTTGGCGAGGCGATGTCGCGTCATCCGGGCATCGACATGATGTCCTTCACCGGCTCGACGCGCGCCGGCATCGCGGTTGCCAAATCGGCCTCGGAAAGCATCAAGCGCGTCGCGCTGGAACTCGGCGGCAAGTCGCCCAATATCGTCTTCGCCGATAGCGACCTTCCCGACGCGATCGCGCGCGGCCTTGCCCATTGCTTCGAGAACACCGGCCAGTCCTGCAACGCGCCGACACGCATGCTGGTCGAGCGCCCGGTCTATGACCGCGCCGTCAGCCTCGCCGCCGACTATGCCGCCACCGTCAAGGTCGGCAATCCGGCGGAGGATGGCGACCATATCGGGCCGCTTTCCTCGGAAGTGCAGTTCAACAAGGTGCAGAGCCTGATCGAGGCCGGCATCAAGGAAGGCGCGCGTGTCGTCGCCGGTGGCCTCGGCCGTCCGGAAGGCTTCAACCGCGGCTATTATGTCCGCCCGACCGTCTTCGCCGACGTTAACAACGACATGACCATCGCCCGCGAGGAGATTTTCGGGCCGGTGCTGGCGATGATCCCGTTCGATTCCGAAGACGATGCCATCGCCATCGCCAACGATACGCCCTACGGCCTTTCCGGCTATGTGCAGACCCAGGACAAGGTCAAGGCGCAGCGTGTTGCACGCCGCATCCGCGCTGGCATGGTGCAGATCAACGGCGCCGACCGTCCTTATGGCAGCCCCTTCGGCGGCTACAAGGCGTCCGGCCTCGGTCGCGAGGGCGGCAAATGGGGTCTTGAGGATTTCCTCGAGGTCAAGGCCATCTCCGGCTGGGACGAGCAGGTCGGTTAAGTCCGTCCGCACGGCGGACCGAAGGTCTGCGAAACAAGAAAGGCGTCGCCCGGTGCGACGCCTTTTTCTTTTCGGCGGGCTCCGCGTTGCCGCACGCCGCCGTCGAGCCGCGCGCTCAGCCGCCGTCGACCTGCGTGTTGCGTATCCCCGCCGGCCTCGAACCGCCGCTATCTTCGTCACCGTTCCGCCGGCTTCGGGCCCGCGTTCCGCCTTTTTGTTTGTTCTGAGCCGTCGGCAGCTGTTTCCGCGCGGCCGATATGTGGTTCTGCGTCGCTGGCGGTTTCTCCAGCGTTCCGGCATGGATTCCCGACACGCTCCGCTCCCTGCGGTCGCTCACGCGGTCGGGAATGTCGAGACGCGTGGATGGTCTCGCCGATTGTCCATGCCCGGCTTTGCATCAGGGGCGCTGCGAACAACAGCGATCCCTAAAACCGTTGGTGTGAACAACGGCGGTCATCGAAACCGACGCGAACGACAGCTACTCTCAAAGCCGTTGGCGATTGACGAAAGCGTTTCAGAACATTCGTCATTCCCGACCGCGTGAGCGACCGCAGGGAGCGGAGCGTGTCGGGAATCCATGCCGGAACGCCGATGCACCGGAGCGGTGCAGGATGTGGATTGAATGCGCGGCGGTGCGCGCAAGTCCAAAGAAAGAACCTCGCCTGTTCAGTCGCTTGCCGAAAACTGCGCAAGAAACCACGTCTAGATTTGCCCACACGTTCGGGGTTTGCACGACAATCGGCCCATCGCCCTCACGGGAACCTGGTGCGCACCGGGTATCAGGGAGGGCGCCGGTGCCGGACTGGCAGCGCTAACGGTGGCGCTGTCTGGTGACGAGCCCTAAGTCCGGGCCCTGGAAAAACCCGGCCGCCGAAAATGGCGGCTTCGAG
>NZ_JBFRGM010000018.1:0-105299 GCF_052115345.1 Mesorhizobium sp. 2RAF21
AATGCGCCGACGGCACGCTGCCAGAATGTCCGCTGATAGAGACGTTATTTGGTGAAGCCGCTTGAACGCTTCGCCTATACGCTTTGCGGACTATGGAGCAACTAAAGCCGACCGCTAAACGCTCCGAATACCCCATCTATAATAGTCGTTCTTGGTGCGCGGCGCGAGTAAAAACCGTTGAAGAACGCGGTGCTAACCGGAATTGGCGGACAACTGATTCGGTTGCCAGGGGAAAGACCCCGACCGGAGGGCCGGGGCCTTGGCGGCGGGGTCAGTCGCCGCGGCGACCATTGGGGCGGGACCAGATCAGCGAGTACGTTTCGCCGTCTTCGTCGTCGAAGAGGTTGGCGTAGATGGGGGCGTTGAAGCTCGGATCGTCGAGCTTGAGGCCGAGATAGGGCCGGTCGTCGTTGGAGCGCTTCGACCAAGCGGCTCCGATTTCTGCCCGGCCGACCATGACGCGGTGGCTGGGGGCGTTTTCGCCGTTGGCGCGAAGGTCCGGGACGATGCGGACGCCCTTGGCCTGGACGCTCAGAGTGACGATCTCGCCGGTGAACTCGTTCGAGCCGGTTTTCTTGAAGGTGCCGATGGTAGCCATTTTGAAATCTCCGTTTTCGTGTTCGAGCCCGCTACCGCAGCGGCCTCGATGGCGATCGGGAGGCCGGAGGCGATCGACGCCGCATCGCCAAATCATTTAATGATGGCGACCGGAGCGAAGCGGAGGATGGCGACAGAGCGGTTTTCTTGGCTCGCGAGGAATGGGTGAACCCCAGGGGAAGAAAATCGCGCCGTGCCATTGCGGCTTAGGCGGTCGAGGCGAAGCCGTCCTTCGGCCAGATCAGCCCATCGGAGAGGCCGTGCAGGTGGCGGTTCCCAACGATTCCGAACGGAGATAAATGGCTGCCTTGGTTCCTCATGAACCGGCATGGCGAGTGGCATTGAGATCAAGTGCTTGGGCCGTAGACATCGGCTTGCACAATCCCGGCAGGTGCCACCAGATGGCCTGCCGCAGAGGCGTCTGGTCGGCGGCGTAGGTCCGAAGATTTTATGTCGAGCGGCATAAGGCGGTCGCGTTCGACTGGCTTGCTCAACGACCGTTACCAACGCCGATCCGCGTTACCTTTGAGGCAGGAGGCAGCGGAAGGCTTCGCTTGGCTGCTGAACTGCGTTGATCACAAAGACTACGCCCGCGCCAGCGTACCGCTCGACGGCGGGGTCGTCGCCATGCCCGCCACCCGCAGAAACGCTGTGATCCCCACAGCGACCGCGCCGATGACAGAAAAGATGATCTGCCAGGTTTCGGACGGCATGGTGTGCTTGACGATACCGTGCGTCGCGTGAAAGCCAGCGATTGCGGCCGGAAGGACAAAAGCAGCCGCGACCAGAAGCCGGATCCAGAGAGGGCGCACGACGATCAGCAGAAATTGGCCGATGCCAAGGGTTAGCGCCGCGCCGACAAGGCCAATGAGGATTGCGCCTGGCCATCCGGCCCCCGTGCCATAGGCCCAGGTTCCGATTGAAACGCCAGCGAAAAGCGGCAATGCGAAAACCGCGAGTGTGAACAACAGCCAGCACAGGAAGCCTATGGCGGCGATGAATGCGAGAATGCCGAGAAAGAGCATGGTGGTGTCTCCGGGAGATGAACTCTGACGGTTGCGCCTCCACCACCACCATGGCGCAGCCAGAGTATAGCAAATCGACGATGAAAAGAGGAGTGGAAACCGGCAGGTTTCCGCCATTTGAGGCGAGGCGTTCGCCCCATTAAGGGGCGAAGGGATCGATTTCGCGCAGGATCGAGGCCTCGTCGCCGTCGAATTCGGCGGCTGGCGTGACCGAGAGCGTGCCGTCACCAGCGCGGAAGATGACGATGGCGACCATCAGGGTCGAGGCGAGGCTGAGAGCGAAGGCGTAAGCGTCGGTGAAGGACATTGATCCGGCTCCTGTTTGAAGCGGAGGACCATCCCCCGCTGACAGGCGCCCGAAGTGACCGGCCAAGGGCCGCAATCACCGATGAAGGCGAAGCCGCAAGCGGCGGCACGCGCATGCGTAGTCCGACCCTTTACGGGTTGAAGGCGTCAGGCCATTGGGTGGATCAAGGATAAGCGCAAATAAAGCGGGGTGGTTCCCATTCGAATACTCGTCGGGATCAATTGCGTTCGGTGATGGATTGACTTGCTACGTTCGTTTACTGTGCCTTGACGCGTGGCCTTGGCTTCGGCATCGTCCAGGCTATGTTCTCAGCGCCTAACGCCGTTCGCCTTCGTGTATCGATTGATGGTATCCAGCCAGCCATCTGGCGGCGTCTGGTCATACCTGCACACTGGAATCTCGAACACCTCCACCTTGGAATTCAGGCCGCGTTCAATTGGTGGAACTACCATCTTCACGAATTTCATATCGGCGGATTGCGCTTTGGTGATGTTGTCCTTCTGGAAGATGGGGCGGGTCCAGATGATCCGCGCGTTTTCGATGAACGGGATGTTCAACTTAAGGATTTTTCGCGATCTGGAAGCACTTTTACCTACACATATGACTTCGGCGACAACTGGCGCCATACGGTTGAACTTGAGGAATGGCTCTGGCTCGATGTATTTCCCAAAAAGGCCATCTGCGAGGACGGTGCCTTTGCTAGACCGCCTGAAGACGTCGGCGGAACCTCGGGATATGAGCACTTCCTCGAGGTGATGGGCGATATTGAAGACCCCGAACACGCCGACATCAAGCGTTGGTGTGGTGGGCACTTCGATCCCGAGTGGTTTGATCTCGACCTCGTAAACAAGGATGTCGGTAACGCACTGAAACCAAATGTTCGCCGCAGGCTGCATCAGCCCAAGCCAAAGCGGGTGTAGACGTTCCAGCGGCGCTCACGCGCCGCTCCCGCCAAATCGATAAACCGGGATGCCCAGCTTGCGGGCCTTGTCGGCGAGGTTGTCTTGAATGCCGGTGCCTGGGAAGACGATAACGCCGATCGGCATGACGGAGAGCATCTGGTCATTGCGCTTGAACGGGGCGGCCTTGGCGTGCTTCACCCAATCGGGCTTGAAGGCGACCTGTGGGACGTTTCGATGGTCTGCCCAGCGGGCGGCGATCTTTTCGGCGCCTTTGGGCGAGCCGCCGTGCATCAGCACCATGTCAGGGTGTTTGGCGTGAACTTGGTCGAGCTTGGCCCAGATCAGCTTGTGGTCGGCAGTGTCGCCGCCGGTGAAGGCAATCTTCGAGCCGGCGGGCATCAGCACTTCGGCCTCAGTGCGACGTTTGGCGGCCAGGAAATCTCTGGAGTCGATCATCGCGGCGGTGAGATTGCGATGGTTGACCATCGATCCGGTGCGGGGCCTCCAGCTTGATCCTGTATGGCGCTCGAAATGGTCTGCTGCCTGATCGCGCATCAGTTCGAAGGCATCGCGGCGCTCCAGAAGTGTCTGGCCTTCGGCGGTAAGGCGCTCCAGTTCGACGGATTTCACCTCGCTGCCGTCCTGTTCGCGCTGAAGGCGGCGCTGTCCTTGCTCGTTGTCGTCCAATTCGCGTTCAATCCGGTCGGTGGCGCGGTGGAAGAGATTGACGGTTGACCAGAGAAGATCGTCGAGATCGGGTTCGAGACGGGTGTCCATAAGGGTCGCGATCAGGGCGTCGAAGATGTCGGCAATGGCGCCTGTGACGCGGGTTGCTTCCGGCAGGGGGCGGGGGTCTGGTTCGTTTTCAAAGGGGCGATAACCGTAAAGCTGAAGCTCCTGGAGAAGATGGTCGGTGGGAGAGGATGCGTGGTGGGGTTCGTAATCGTCGTGCTCGCTCATGGGATGCTCCGTCGTTTGGACCGCGACTCTCGCGGCCTTCATGGCGACGAAGCTCATGGGCGGGACGGGCCTGCACCCGGCGCGCAGCGCAGGGCCGGAGCAAAGCGGAGGATGGCGAAGGCCGGGGATTTTGTTTCGCGATGGAAAGCGGCCCCTTGGGCCGCGCCGGAAAATCGTTGGCCGCAGTCATTGTCGACCTGTCCCGGCTATGGGCCGATCGCCCTCTCGAAGGCCGAGAAGCGGTCCTTTTCGATGGTTGCAGCCTCCGTGAGGATGATGACTGTGCCCTCCAACATCTCCTCGCCGGTCGCTATGCGGCATTGCGGCAGAAGCGGGCGACGTCCTGCAGTGCGAGTTGACCCCTGAGATTGGCCCGGAATGCAATGAGGTCAAGTTGCCGGAGATCCTCGTTGAAGTCCTGCAATACCGGTGACAGCACGATCGCCTCGATCCCGACCGCGTTTGCCCGTTCGACCAAACTGTCCCGCGCACTGTCGCCTGCATGGTCGTTGTCGCGGACGACATAGAGGCGACGCAGCGTTTCTGGAAACAGAATGGCGGCGAGGTGCGCAGCAGACAATGCCGCTGCCATGGCCATGCCAGGTATCGCCTGGCGTACCGACAGGACGCTTTCGATGCCTTCGCCCGCTGCCATGACCTCGCCGGCAATCCCGAAGCGAACGGCATGACCGAGCAGGTCTCCCATCGCCTTGCGCTGCGTTTCGACAGGCGCCTTGTCGGAGCCGTCGGGCGCGAGCCATGTGCGATGGGCGCCGGTAATCGTGCCGCTGAGATCGGTGACGGCGGCGATCATCGCTGGCCATGTTTCGGTCGGGCCATGGTCATCGGGCCGATAATAGCAGTTTGGATGGAAGCGCAGGTTTCCGGTTCCGAGCAAAGCCGTAATGCCGCGAGTGCGGAAATACGTCTCTACGGGTGTGCCGCTGATCGGCTTCGACATGGCGAACAATCGCCTTGCCGCCTCGGCCGTGCCTGACGGGGCAGGCGTGCTTGGTCGATTCTTCTTCTTCTCAGGTGCGGGTTCAGGACGCGGCATGCTGAGAAAGGAACGCGCCTCGGCAACGACATCGGCGAAGTCGATGAGGCCACAGCTCTCCCGAATCACGTCGAGCAGGTCGCCATGTTCGCCGGTGGCGGCATCGGTCCATTTGCCGGCCGGTCCCTTCATCGTCTCCTTGAGCCGCACGAACATCGAGCGGCCCGGCGTGTTGCGTGCATCGCCAACCTGCCAATAATTGCCCTGGCGACGGCCGGCGTCGAGATAATGGCGGCACACCGCCTCGGCCTCCCGGCCGAGACGGGTCGCCAGATCCGAAGCGTCGAGCCGGGTCATCATGCCGCCTCTCGCTCGCCGATACGCTGGAGCGGATAGTGGCCCAGCACGCGCTCCAGTACAGCCGGGCCAGCGGCACCGGTCGGCACGAACATCCTGAGTTTCCATGATATGATCTCGTGGAACAGGCCGTAGGCGGTGAGCCGCTCGCGCATCGTGTCGGTGAACCCCGACAATTCAATGCGATCTGCGCCCATGACGCGGACGCGGCGAAGCTGAAGCCCCTCCGCGAGGTCGAGGATAGTGCGCCCATCCATCAGCGCCATGAAGGCGTCTGCGGGTGTGAGCGTGGCTGCGCCGGTCGTGGTGGCGTTGGCCGCCCAGGCGGGCGAGACCTTGCGGCCGACGATCCGCTCGCCGTCGTCGGTCTGGAGCCGATAGACGCGGGTGGATTCGTTCGGCAGCCGCTTCCAGATCGGCAGCAGCAAGCCGGCGACGATATGGATCGTGCTGTCTGAAAACTCCGGCACATCCGCAACCTCGGCGGCCCAGGCAGTGACGAAGGTGCTGCGCCCTGCCTCGATCCAATGGGTATCCGCCATCATCTTCAACGGAACGGTGTGCGATTCCATCGGCCGGACCAGCCGGACGCGGCGTTCGATCTCGCCATCGTCGAGCATGATCGAGGTTGCGGGGATCTGCACGGCGGCGCGGCCCGAACGCTCGTTGACCAACAGCTTGGCGCCGGGTTCGCTCAGATGGGCGAGCGCGTCGTCCAGCGTCACAGGGCGGTTGCGGGTACGCTGCGCGATTGTGAGGAGCCGGGTCTCGGCGTCCGTGCCCGGATGTGTGTAGATGCACTGGCGGTCGGTGACGGTGAAGCCTTCCGCGGTCAGTGTCTCCAGCCCGACATCGTAGACGCCGCTGGCGATGGCGCCCTCGATCTTTGCGGTGAGAAGCTGCTCGAAGGCAGTAAACAGCACGCCCTGAAGCTCGATCGTCAGCGCCAGCAGCCGGTTTAAGAAGGTGGTAATCGGCGGCAGTTCGTCCTTTATGCCATTCGCGTCCATCAGTTTCAGGCCGGTGGTGGTTTCGAAACGCTCGAGCGTGCAGCCTTCGATCTTGCCACGCACCAGCAACAGATAGAGCTGGCGCAGTGCATCGCGAGCATGAGGGCTTTCGAGATTGTCCTCGGGGCGGAACAGGCCCTGACCGCCAGTCTGACGCTGGCCGCGCGTAATCGCCCCCAGCGTATCGAGCCGCCGCGCGATGGTGGAAAGAAAGCGCTTTTCTGCCTTCACATCCGTGGCGATCGGCCGGAACAGGGGCGGCTGCGCTTGGTTGGTCCGGTGCGTGCGGCCGAGGCCCTGGATAGCAGCGTCCGCCTTCCAACCGGGTTCGAGCAGATAGTGGACGCGCAACCGCGTGTTCCGTGCTGATAGCTCGGCGTGGTAGCTGCGGCCGGTACCACCCGCGTCCGAGAAGATCAGTATGCGCTTGGTGTCATCCATGAATCCTTGCGTCTCGGCGAGATTGGCGGCGGCGGCGCGGGTCTCGACGACAAGGCGGTCGCCACCCGAAGGCGTGCTCTTGCGGACGATTCGCCGGGAACGGCCCGTCACCTCGGCCACCAGCTCCGTGCCGAAATGCTGGACGATCTGGTCGAGCGCGCCGGGAACTGGCGGCAGGGAGGCGAGCTGCGCGATCAGTTCGTCGCGGCGCGCAACGGCTTCGCGGCTTTCGACGGGCTGACCGTCGCGATAGACTGGCCGCGAGGTCAGATTGCCCTCGCTGTCGGTGAACGGCTCGTAGAGCTGCACCGGGAAGGAATGGGCGAGGTAGTCGAGCACGTATTCCCTCGGCGTGATGTCGATGCGAACGTCGTTCCATTCCTCGGTTGGCAGTTCGGCCAGACGGCGTTCCATCAGCGCTTCACCGGTCGAGACGATCTGGATCACGGCGGCATGGCCAGCTTCGAGATCGCTGCTGATCGACCGGATCAATGTCGGCGTTTTCATGCTGGTGAGCAGATGGCCGAAGAAGCGCTGCTTGGCGCTCTCGAAGGCCGAGCGTGCGGCTGACTTGGCTTGCCGGTTCAATGTGCCGGAAGCGCCGGTGATATTGGCCGCGTCCATAGCCGCATCCAGGTGGTTGTGAATGATGGCGAAGGCCCCGGCATAGGCGTCGTAGATGCGGGTCTGCTCCGGCGACAGCGCATGCTCGACCAGCTCATATTCCACGCCGTCGAAGGAGAGTGAGCGGGCGGTGTAAAGGCCGAGCGCGCGCAGGTCGCGGGCCAGCACCTCCATCGCTGCAACGCCGCCGTCCTCGATCGCTTCGACGAACTCGGCCCTGGTCGAGAACGGAAAATTCTCGCCGCCCCAGAGCCCGATGCGCTGAGCATAGGCGAGGTTATGGACCGTGGTGGCGCCGGTCGCCGAAACATAGACAACGCGGGCGTTCGGCAGGGCATGCTGAAGGCGCAGACCGGCGCGACCCTGCTGCGAGGCGGCCACGTCGCCGCGTTCTCCTTTACCGCCACCGGCATTTGCCATCGCGTGCGCCTCGTCGAAAATGATCGCTCCGTCGAAATCGGAGCCCAACCATTCGACGATCTGCCGGACGCGCGAAACCTTTGCACCGCGGTCGTCGGAGCGTAGCGTGGCATAGGTCGTAAACAGGATGCCTTCCGGTAATTTGATCGGACGCCCCTGCGGGAAGCGCGACAGCGGCGTGACCAGCAAGCGCTCCATGCCGAGCGCTGACCAGTCACGCTGGGCGTCCTCGATCAGCTTGTCGGACTTGCTGATCCATACCGCCTTTCGGCGACCCTGAAGCCAGTTGTCGAGAATGATCGCTGCGGACTGGCGGCCTTTACCGACGCCGGTGCCATCACCGATCATGAAGCCGCGCCGGAAGCGCACGGCGTCTTTCGCATCCTCGCGCGCAGCACTGACCAGGTCGAAAGTGGCGTCCACCGTCCATGATCCGGCGAGATGGTCGGTGTGCGCTTCGCCCGCATAGATGACGGTCTCGAGTTGGGCGTCGGACAGCAGCGCGTGAATATTGGAGGGAAGGCGTGGCCGATAGCTCGGCTTGGGCGGCGCGACTGAGGCCATCGCGGCGGATTGCACGAGCCTGGTCGGGTGCGCCTGAGAGCCGATAATACGGATCGACTGCAATCCGTATTCTTCATAGATGCCATCGGACAGGCGTCCGCCTTCGCCGGTCGGCCTGTCGACGGTCTCGTAGGCAAGCGGCAAGCCCTCGGGTTCGGCCAAAGGCGCGGTCGTCGGCGCGACCTTTGAGGCACTATTGATATAGCCGCGCACGCTGCGCGGGGCAGCGGCCGGAGCCGCCGGGACAATGACGGAGGAGTCGAGGGAAAGCCGTTCCGGCAGGTGCTCGGTGAGCCAACTCAGCAAGGTGGCCGCGTTGGGCGCGATACCGGGTGCGACCGGGAAGACGGCGGGATCATTGGCGGGTCGCTTGTCGATGACGGTCAGCCGCGTTGGGAAGGTTGTGCCATGCTTGGCATAGACCGAGCCGTCGATGGCGGCAGAGAACACGACTTGCCCGCGTTCCTGCAATTTCATGAAGACGTCTGTCCATGCCGGATTATCGGGAGCGAAACTGGCGCCGGTGATCGCCACCAGACGCCCACCGGGAGCCAGGCGTGCTAGCGCGGAGGAGAGATGGCGGTAAGCGGCGTCCGCCGTGCGACCCTCGACATTGGCCATGACCGAGAAAGGCGGATTCATCAGCACGACGCTGGGTGTGACGGCGGGGTCCAGATGATCGTCGATCTGCGCCGCGTCGAAGTGGGTGACGGGACTGGCCGGGAAGAGAAGCGACAGCAGTCTGGCGCGGGTGTCGGCCAACTCGTTGAGGACAAGCGTGCCGCCAGTGATCTCGGCGAGAATGGCCAGCAGGCCGGTGCCCGCCGAGGGTTCGAGCACCCGGTCGGCCGGGGTGATGGCGGCAGCGTGGGCGGCGACCAGGCCAAGCGGGATCGGCGTCGAGAATTGCTGGAAGGTCTGGCTTTCGGTCGAGCGCCGCGTATGTGTTGGCAGAAGTCCGGCGATTTTCGTCAGTGCGGACAGCCTTGCCGTCGTAGCTCCGGCTTTGCGGAAAAGCGTATGTCCGTATTTGCGGAGAAACAGGACGGTTGCGCCCTCGCAAGCGTCATAAGCCGTCTTCCAGTCCCAAGCGCCGACCGCATCCGAGCCTCGACAAGCGGTTTCCATCGCCGCACGCAGAACTGCGGCGTCGACCCGCTCGCCACGTTCGAGATGAGGTAGCAGCAGGCCGGCGGCCTCGAAGATGGCGGCGGCGGGCTCGGGGGTGGGGCCAGGCGGAAGTGTTGCGGCGACGGTCGCCGTCGTGGATGCGGAGATCATGGTCATCGTGGGGAACCTCACGGAGAGCGGGAAGGAACGAGCCCGCGCGGCGCTCTCTCTCGACCGCTCCGGCTCAAACCCGTCCCGGCGGTCCTCTCACTCTCAAGACGTCCGCATGGAAAAAGCGCCCGACCGCGAGGTGGGGCGCTTTTCGAGGGGATCAGTTCCAGAGCCCGTCCGCGATCTCGGAAGCGACGAGTGTCCGGGCTTTATGGAGCAGGTCGTCGCCGCAGGTATCGACGTGGCCGAAGAAACGTGCGCGCGCGCCATTTTCGCTCCAGTCGGCATAGGTGCAATATTCCCGAGCGTCGGACCGAAACACCCACATGTCGCTTGCCCAATGGGGCTTGGGCTCGACAACGACGGTGAGGCCGCCTCTGGTTTCCGGCCAGGGCAGGGACCGTTCATGCGGCGGATGCTGGCGATCCGCCGCGAAGATGGCGTCGATGTCGATCATGGCGCCTCTCCCGGATCGGTCCGTACGAAGCCTTCAGGATCGTCTGGATCGGGCGGCAGGTAGGCGTCATAGGGGTTGCCGTCGGCGAGATGGCCGAATGGCGTGAACACGTAATCACCATCGTCTCGCCCCACGGCGCAGATGACGTAGCGCGGAATGCCCGTCGCAGCATCGAGGCACTCCATGAGGGCGAGATTGCCGTCGCCCGCCGCGCGCAGCAGGGTCTGGAAATTGGTTCGGGCATGGGCGGGGATGCTCATAGAGGACCTCCCTCGCTGGAGATGGTCTGGTCGAGCCAGCCATCGGTGTAGATCCAGTCCACGGTCTCGCCGGTGGCGAGGTCGAGGACGTGAGCGCCGCCGCCGAAGCCGTCGAGACGCGGCCGCGAGCAGCTATTGCCGTATTGGAAGCCCCATCTGCCAGTGAGGCCGAACTCGGCTGCGCAGCGTTTTACGAACTGAATGACGCGCTCGGGATCGCCGGTCACGTCGTCGCGCATCCAGAGCTGGCTGCCGCCGTGCTCGGGCTGGATCGAGAGAAGAAAGCCTTCGGAGGGCGGTTCCTCCGACGCGCCTTCAGCGGAGAGCGCGTTGTAGAGGTCGAGCGCACGGGCGGCGTTCTCGGGTGTGCTCACGTCGAGCAGGCACGAGAAATGAGTGAAATAATCGGCCATGACAGGCTCCTGATATGAGAAAGCGCGAGCCCCGTTGCATCGCCACGCAAACTTTGGGTCTTGGGGCCGGGCTGAGAGGGTGGAGAAGGAAGGTGCAGGACGGCAGTTGCCGTCCCGCATTGCCCGCTATTCGGCGGCGACGGCGTGCGAAGCCTCGTCCTCTTCGTCGGAGAGCGCCTCGTCGTCATCGAGGAATGCAGGGAGCGCTTCGTCGCCTTCGCCGTTCATGGCTGGTTCGTCTTGATCGACCAGGCGAAGTGGCTCGGGCAGCCAGCCGGTGTCGGCCAACAGGCGTTCGGCTTCCTTGGCCATGTCGCCCTTTTTCAGATGGTCGATGAGCCCTGCTGCCCGCTCGCCCGCGCCCTCCCGAACGGCTTCGAGAATGCGGGGCTTGGTGACGCGGCCGAGATAGTTGCCAACAGTCGGCTTCCAGCCCGCCGTCGCCATGTCGAGGCCAACCGCTCGCGCCAACCGGTCGGCCTGCGCCAGGCGCACATCCAAACCATGCTGACTGAGGCCAGATCCGTAAGGGTTTGGCCGCTCGAACAGGGCGTTCACGCCGAAGCTGATGCAATGGGCGAGCAGATCGAGGCGTGTGCCATCATCGAGGTGGCTCAACCAATCCCACAGCGCCTGATCATCAGCAGGAACATGATCGCCCCAGCGCTCGTGTCGCTCGGCGACCTCGCGCGCGGGAGTGCTTTCTTTCAACTCCTCAGACTGTGCCGAAAAGAAGATATGATTGACGCGGGCCTCGAGGCAGCCTGCCGGTGCGGTGCGCCGGAACGTGTCGCTGACCAGCTTGTGCAGCAGCATGGTCATGGCGACATCCGGATGTTCGGCCACCGCGTTGCGCAGAGCCAGCGTACGATGCGCGGTCAATTCGATGACGAGGCGCTCGGGCAGCGGCTTGATGCCTTCCTCTTCGTCGTCTTCCGGCTCCGCAGGCTGGCCGCCGATCGTGATGACGGCGCGATGAACGGCGGGCGCGGCCTGCTGGTCCACTTCGCCGTCAACCTCCGCCGCATCGCGGCCTTCGGTCCCCACGTGACGTTCATCCTCGGGACGGACATAGCCGCGATCCACCGACAGTGAGCCGTCGGCATCGAGACTGACGAAGACGCCGGCGATGGCAATTTCGGCCGGATCGTAGATCGACGGGCGCTGCTCGAAGGCATTGAGCGCTTGTTCGATCTCGCCGAGTCTCGCGCCGATCTCGTCGGGCAGTTCGTCGGCCTCGCCATATTCGGCTTCAAGCCGGTCATATTCCTCGCGCAACGCTTCACGAGTGGCGCGTTCCTCTTCGGTCAGGTCGACCGTGACGCCGACAAGCGCTCGCAGTCCGTGCTCGTGGCCATAGGGAAAGCTCAAGCTGGCTTCGACCCATTTCCAGCCTTCGCCAGCGATCTCGTCGGCGACGCCCTTGAGCTTTTCGGTCACCAAGCGGTCGAGCAAGGCGGCATCTTGAAGCCAGCCGCCATCGTCGGCCTGGAACAAGTCGCGCAGCACGGCACCGCCAGCCGCCTCATAGGCTTCGATGCCCACAAAGACGGCTCGCTTGTCGGAGGCCCGTACCGTAGTTTCGGTCAGCATCCGGCGGATGTGATAGGGTTCTTTCTGCCAGCCATCCTTAATCGCGTCCCAGACCTGTTCTTGGCGGGCATGGTCGGAACTGACGGTGAAGGCCATGAGCTGCTCGAGCGTCATGCCGTCGGCGGCGTAGATTTCCAGCAAGGTCGGCGAAATGGACGCGAGGCGTAAGCGCTGCTTGACGATATTCACGCCGACGAAGAAGGCGGCGGCGATGGCTTCCTCGGTCATGCCCTTGTCGCGCATTGCCTGGAAGGCGCGGAACTGGTCAAGTGGATGCAGCGGCGCGCGCTCCATGTTCTCGACCAGCGAGACCTCGTCGACCAGAATGTCGCTGTTGGCGTCGCCGACGACGCAGGGCACCGGCGCGGTCTTGGCCAGTCGTTTCTGCTTCGCGAGCAACTCGAGCGCGCGATAGCGACGGCCGCCGGCGGGCACCTCGAACATGCCGGTCTCGACGCCATCGGCATCGAGGACCGGACGGACATGCAGAGACTGGATGAGCCCGCGCCGGGCGATGGACTCGGCCAACTCCTCGATCGAGACACCTGCCTTGACGCGCCGGACGTTGGACTGGCTCAGCACCAGCTTATTAAACGGGATGTCGCGCGAAGACGACAGGGTGATCTTTTGAACGGCAGTGGCCATGTTCATGACTCCGCGACGGGCGGCCGGGAGCCTCTCTCTCGACCTCCAACCCGTCACGAAGCGAAGCGCCGCCCTCTCACTCTATGAGGGCAGCGCCAGGCTAGCGGAAATCCGTAAAACCGGAAACCTGTGTCTGCGCCTTTCCGGTTTTCAGGATCGTCACGCCGCCGCCCGTTCGTCGCCAGGGATGCCCGCAACTGCGTCCGGCAGGTGAGCGAGCAGCCAGTCGGCTGCCTTGCTCGCCTGGGAGGCGGCGCGGACGATGGCGCGATTGTCCTCGCGCAGCACCTCGAGCCAGGAGCCGATATAGTCAGCATGGCGGACGGTGGGCGTGATGCCGAGCGAGGCGCAGCAAAAGGCTGCGTTGATCTCGGCGATCAGCTCCTCAAAGGCATATTTCTTGGAGCCGAAGGAGCCCGAGAAATCGCGGTTCAGGCGCGAGGCGTGGCCGGTCGCGTGCCCCAGCTCGTGCAGGGCCGTCCTGTGCCAGTTGATCGGCTCGAAATACGCCTGGGGCGGCGGGACCTGCACATAGTCGTGTGCAGGTATATAGAAGGCGCGGTCGCCGCCAATGCGGAAGTCGATGCCGGTCGCGCGTATCAGCGCCTCGACCCGCGGTTCTATGAGGCCGGGCGGAGGCGGTGGGGCGACAATGGCGACATCTTCCGGCAGCCCGTCGCATTGCGCCGTATTGAATACCGTGAAGCGTTTGAGGAACGGGATTGCGGACGCTTCCTCACCGGTCTCGCGGGCGAGGCGCTTCTCGTCCTCCGGGGTAAAGCGATCAGCATAGACGACGGTGGTGCCACGCTCGCCCTTTCGGACATTGCCGCCAAGTGACAGGGCCTGGCGGAAGGTCAGCCAGCTCTGGCCCGGGAAGCCGTACTGGATCACGGCGCCCCAGAGGATCAGGACATTGATCCCCGAATAGTGCCGTCCGGTGGCGGCGTTCCTTGGCATGGCGAGGGGTGCCTTAGCAGCGACTGTGCCCCAAGGTTGGACCCAAGGCACGCGCCCGGTCTCCAATTCGCCGATGATCTTGTTGGTGATGTCGTCATAAAGGCTTGATCGGTCGGAACCGGCACGTCCGCTGCGGTCATTCCTGAACATCGTTGTTCTCCGCGACGGGCGCCGGAAACCTCTTCTCCAGTCCTCAACCCGTCACGGAAAATCCGTCCGCACTCTCACTCTCCAGGGGGCGTTGCGGGGTTCTCCCCGCAGAAGGGGTCGGCCAAGACCTGGGCTCGGCCGCAGGGGAAGGCATTCCCCCTCGCGGGTTCCCGACAAAGACAAAATACAAATTCGAAAATAGCATCCCTTATCAGGCTATGTCGGTTCACCGAGACGGAGAGTTCAGCAATCAGGGCATCTCTAAAATCGTGGACCGCACGTCTTGTGTATAGCGTGGCTTGACGCTATCCGATTCAACCCATAGTTTTTGCCGCAATGCTAGGGCGATCGACGTCGGTGCACAGACATGCATCAACGTGAGCTATTTGAGGGGCGCAATTTTTATGGGGCAAGGGATAACGCGCCAGCATATTCCTCCACATCCAGGTGGGCATGTCCGGGAATCAGTTATTGAGGCGTTTGGTCTTTCTGTGACGCAGGCGGCGCGATCCCTCGGGGTCACGCGAGCCGCATTATCGGCTGTACTGAATGAGCGGGCGGATTTGTCGCCTGAAATGGCTCTTCGTCTGGAGAAGGCATTCGGTCTTTCGATGGAAGAACTGATGTTGATGCAAAGCAGTTTGGATATCGCTCGTGTTCGTGAGCGCGAAGCAGAAATAAAAGTCGCGCCATTTGACGATACGTCGCAAAGTGCGCACAAAACAGGCGTTTGAGCCGAAATTTATAAATGGCGCTCAAGCGGAGCGGGAGGGGTAGCGATGAATAATTCCGCCACGCATAAGGATATCATTGATAGTCGGCTATTCAAGTTGACTTCACGGCGCGGGCGCGGCAGCGAAGGCGTTCAAAAATGAAGGCGTTCGAATTTGATCATCGCCTCATCGATTCTTATGCACGGTTCTCTCGGTCGTTCAGCTCAATAAGGTCCGAGGATCTGGGTTCTGAAATCACTCGACAATATGACTCCGGGCGATTTTGGCCTGACGCGCTATTGTCTATCAATCCTCGCTTTCTTAAGGGGCCGACGGCCGAAGAATTGGTCGCTTCGGGAGACCTCGACGAAGCGACGGGCAAAATATTTCGGTTTGGCTCAGTGCCGCTGAGGTTTCACCGCCACCAAGCACAAGCAATCGCCAAAGCTCGTGCCGGCAAGAGCTATGTCGTCACTACAGGCACAGGGTCGGGTAAATCGCTCTGCTTTTTCGTGCCGGTCGTCGATGCGATTATTCGCGCTCGGAAAACTGGAAAACCTCGGAAAACCAGCGCGATCATTGTTTATCCGATGAATGCGCTGGCCAACAGCCAGATGAATGAGATCGACAAGTTCATTTCCCAATCTGGGCTGCCGGATGAACTCAAGCCAGTGGTGCGGCGCTACACCGGGCAGGAGAGCCAGGAGGAGCGGCAACAGATCGCCGACAATCCACCGGATATCCTGCTTACTAATTTTATGATGGCTGAACTTCTACTCACACGGCAGGATAGTCTCGACACGAAGGTCATTGAGAACGCGAGCGGCCTAGATTTCATCGTCCTCGACGAGCTTCACACCTATCGCGGACGCCAGGGCGCCGATGTTGCCATACTCGTCCGTCGTCTTCGTAATCGCTGCACGCCAGACAAGGCGCCGATCTGTATCGGCACATCAGCCACTATGGCGAGCGAAGGCTCAGATACCAATCGAGCGCAGGCCGTGGCTGACGTTGCCTCCCGCCTTTTCGGTGTCTCCATCGGCCCGGATTCTGTCATCGACGAGTCTTTGGAACGCGCGACGGACGACCTGTTGAAGCTGGAAGATGTACGTTCGAAGCTGGCTTCCGTGGTTACATCTCCAATACCGGAGGCGCTGACCAACGAGATGCTGAAGCGGCATCCCCTGGCCGTTTGGACCGAATTGGCGATAGGTTTGGACGATGGGCAGGAACTGAAGCGTAAGAAGCCAATTCCATATGGGAAGGCGGTTGAACTGCTGTCCCAGGATAGTGGCGTTGAGGCCGAAACCTGCCGCCGGCATTTTGAGGCGTTTCTGACCCGTATCAGCTTGCCGGAAGCTGATCGGGGCGGTCAGGAAACTGGCGCATTCCTGGCTTTCAAGCTTCACCAATTCATATCAGGCGCGGGCGAGGTGTTCGTTACGCTGACTGAACGGCCGAGAAACGTGCTCTTCGAGGGGCAGCTCGAAGACCCCAAAGCGCCCGGTCATCGTCTTTATCCTACACGCTTCTGCCGAGGATGTGGGCATGAGGTTCATGTTGTCACAAGAACTGATGATGCCTCGGGGACTCTATTCGTCCCCAGAAGCATTGACGACGCACCGCTCGACGATCAGGAAATGGACACTGCCGGGTATCTGATCCCTACCGGTGACGGTGACCCCGAATATATCTTCACAGGCGAGGTTGAGACTTATCCCGAAGATTGGCGCGAAGAACGCCAAGGTGTCGAACGACTGCGAGCAAACAGAAGGAGGCGAGAGCCGCAGCCCGTGTCGGTTGCTCCCGATGGTCGCCTCGCATCGGCGGGCAAAGCCTTCTGGTTCATCCCCGGCAAATTTGGCTTTTGTCCCTGCTGCCTCGATCAGCCGCACCCCAGCATGCGAGAACGCAGCAAGCTTGCTGGTCTATCGGGCGAAGGGCGAAGCTCTGCCACGACGTTGCTGATTTCGACCGCCCTGGACTGGATGAATAGTCGCACAAGCGGCGTTCCAAAGGAAAAGCGAAAACTCCTCGGTTTTACAGATAACCGGCAAGACGCCGCGCTTCAGGCAGGTCACTTCAATGACTTTCTGTTCGTCAGTTTGCTGCGGGGAGCAATTCTCCGCGCCGTCCTTGACGCTGGTGACGATGGGATAACGGAAGACGAGTTCGGCCTGCGGGTGGTCAAGGCACTCGGCTTCACCGCAAATAATAGAGAAGCTCGAATCCATTGGATGTTGGATGCTGAGGCCGGGGCAGTAGTTAGGGAAGACGCTCAGCGGTCTCTTGCAAAAGTCCTTGCTCACAGGCTTTGGACGGACTTGCGCCGGGGGTGGCGCTATACCAATCCAAGCCTTTCTGTCCTCAAACTCATTGATGTTGAGTTCATTGGACTTGATGAAGTTGCAGAGGATACAGAACGCCTCGGGGCCGTCTTGCCCGCGCTCGCCACGCTGAGCGTCTCGCACCGCAAGGAAATGTTGAAAAAGCTTCTCGGCGCCATGCTCGATGGCTTGGCGGTTGGAACCGAGGCACTTGACCTGACTGTCCTCGACACCGTTGCGCAGAAGTCTCGAAGCCTCTTGCGCAGTCCTTGGGCCATAGATGGGAAGGAGACACCAAGAAGCCGCACGACTCTATTCCTTCAGGCTCCGGGTAAGGACCGAGTGGGACTCCGCGAAGAGCAGACAATTGTTCGTGCCGGACACAATTCGCGCATTGGTCGTCTTATTAATCGCCCGAGCGTCATCGGAACAAAGCTCGGAAAAGACGACTATCTAGCCGTTTTAACGGGCATAATGGAATTACTGGCCCGCGAAGGGCTGGTGTCGCGCGTTGACATAGAGGCGGACCTGCAAGGATGGCGTCTGTCACCATCGACCGTCCGGATCATTCCTGGAGAGGCTGTCCGATCTGGCACAGCCCAAGGAAATCGCTATTTCCATGATCTCTACCATCATATTGCGGTTGAACTGAAGGCCGGTGGAAGCAGTTTTTGGGGACTCGAAGGTCGAGAGCATACGGCACAGGTTTCCCAAAGACAGCGCGAATGGCGGGAATGGCGTTTCAGGTACGAGAAGGAAGACCAGGAAAACCTCATAAGGAACGCTACCGAACTCAATGCGATGGGAGAGTCTGAACAATTCCTACCGGCTCTTTTTTGCTCTCCAACCATGGAGCTCGGCGTCGACATCTCGGCGCTTAACGCCGTCTATCTGCGCAACGTGCCGCCGACACCAGCGAACTATGCGCAACGTGCCGGCCGCGCTGGTCGCTCCGGACAGGCTGCGGTCATCGTGACCTACTGCGCCGCTCAATCGCCGCATGACCAGTATTTCTTCGAAAGACGCAATGAGATGGTTGCCGGAGTGGTCAGACCGCCCGCGCTCGACATCACCAACGAAGAGCTTGTGCGTTCACACCTCCACGCCGTCTGGCTCGCTGAATCGAAAATCGCGCTCTCACCTGACATCCCTGAGATTCTCGATCTGAAGGCAAAGGGCTATCCGCTAAAAGAAGAGATTCACGCCATTATCGATCCGCCGGCGCTCGCTGTGGCGGCACATGCGCCGATGAAGCGAGTGCTCGACCAAATTCTTGCATCCGTGGATGGCCGCAAACCGGCATGGATGAGCGATCCAAATGATTTCGTGTCCGCCGTTGCTCAACGTGCACCGCATGATTTCGACCGCGCCTTTGATCGTTGGCGTGAACTCTACAATTCCGCCCGAACACAGCTGATGGAAGCCAACGCGCGCTCCGAGATCACGGGACTTTCAGGCGCGGATCGCCGTCGTATCAAGGCTGCGCAGATGCAAGCGAGTGACCAGATCGCTATTCTTGAACAAGGCAAAGCCTCAAACGGCTCAGACTTCTATTCCTATCGCTATCTTGCGACTGAAGGTTTCTTGCCGGGCTACAATTTTCCGAGACTCCCACTCTATGCCTTCATCCCCGGCGAAGGGAAATCAGGCTCGTTCCTCCAGCGCGCCCGCTTTCTGGCTATTTCGGAATTTGGTCCACGTAGCCTGATTTACCACGAGGGCCGTGCATATCGTGTCATGAAGGCGAAGCTGCCGCCTGAAGTCCGGACGGGAGACGGGGCGGAACTGGCCACGAAAGACATCTTCATTTGCTCGAACTGCGGTGCCAGCCATGACGGGGAAGTTGAACGTTGCCACGCCTGCAACGCGCCGATGGCGGGCGAAGTGCCGGTACAGAGAACACTCCGCATCGACAATGTGGAAGCGGCCCCGGCCGAGCGGATCACGGCGAACGATGAAGAGCGTGTCCGGCAGGGCTTCGACATACAGACCGTCTTTTCCTGGCCGAAGCGGGACGGTCGCGCGCAAGTCACCGAAGCCGACTTCCGCTGTGAGGACGTCTCGATCCTCAATCTCCAATATGCGAACAGCGCTGAGATCAGCCGTATCAACAAAGGACTGAAACGACGCGCCAATCAAACCGTCTTCGGCTTTCATATCGATCCGCGTAGCGGCTATTGGGCAAAGTCGGACGACGAAGATCCCGATATCGATGTGCCGCCGGATGTGGTGAGGCCGGTTCGGATCGTCCCCATCGTGCGTGACCGGAAGAACGCACTGCTCTTCCGATTCAACAATCCCACCGACTACGCGCCCGAGACCATTGCGACGGTCCAACACGCTCTCATGAGAGGCATCGAGGTCGTATTTCAGTTGGAGGAAGGTGAAATTCTTGGTGAGCCGCTTCCAGCTCGTGACAATCGCCGCGCTGTTCTCGCCTATGAAGCCACGGAAGGTGGTGCAGGCGTATTGAGCCGTTTGATCGAGGATCCCCAAGCGCTTGGAAACGTAGCCCGAGAAGCGCTGACACTGATGCACTTCGAAAGAGTCGATGAAGCCGTCGCAGCAGGCGACGCCAAACTGCTCATCGATCACGATAAGGAGACGTGCGTTCGAGGGTGTTACCGATGCCTGCTTTCCTATTTCAATCAACCCGACCATGAGTTGATTGATCGCACAAGCGATGAAGCCAAGCAGATGCTGGTCGATCTTGCGCGTGGTCAGATCGCGCTCGCAGCTGCGGATCGGTCGGCGGGCAATGGGGAGTGGGTAAATGCCTTCAAGGAACTGGGACTTCCTGCCCCCGATGGTGCCTCTTTAAGGTTCTCCGACCAAGAAATGAGCTTCGTTTGGCGTAGCCATTTCGTCGCCGCAAGCATCTCTCCGTTAACCGAGGCATCGCGCCAGGACGCGGACGTGAAGGGCTGGACGCTGTTTGAACTGCCGGAATCCGTCATTTCGGGCGTGCCCGACACGATGCGTTCGATGTTTGGGAAGTAGAGTAATGTCAGTCAATTTTGCTCCGGGAGATTTGGTTCGGGCTCGTGGCCGTGAGTGGGTGGCACTTCCGTCCCCACGAAACGGCATCCTTACACTACGCCCTCTTTCGGGCGGCGGCAGTGACACTGTTGTCCTTGACCCCGCGCTCGAATTGTTGCCGGTCGAGCCGGCTCGTTTCGATTTGCCTGTGGACGCGGTCGCGACCGTTCAAGCCAAAGCGGCATTGCTGGCCGACGCGATGCGCCTGACGCTTCGCCGTGGTGCAGGCCCTTTCAGGTCGGCTGCCCAGCTGGCCTTTGAACCCCGCACTTATCAGCTTGTCCCCCTGCTGATGGCGCTTCGCATGGCGGTGCCGCGCTTGCTGATCGCCGATGATGTCGGTATCGGCAAAACAATCGAAGCGGGCCTAATTCTGCGCGAGCTGATGGACCGAGGTGAGGTGAATGCGTTTTCGGTGCTCTGCCCGCCACACCTCGTCGAGCAATGGATTGGAGAACTGAAGGCCCGTTTCGGCATCGACGCCGTACCGGTCACATCCAGCACTGCAAGCCGGCTGGAGCGTGGGCTGCCACTCGCCCAGACCCTGTTCGAAGCTTATCCCTTCACGGTCGTCAGCCTCGACTACATCAAGGCGGAGAAGCGTCGGGAAGGCTTCGCGCGCGCCTGTCCGGACTTCGTCATCGTCGATGAGGCCCACGCCTGCGTCGGAACGCACAAGGGGCGACAGCAGCGTTTCGATCTTTTGCAGGGGCTGGCGCGGAATCAGGATCGGCGAATGGTTCTTCTGACCGCGACGCCGCATTCCGGAGATGAAGAGGCTTTCGGTCGCCTTCTTTCCCTGATCGATGCTTCATTTGCCTCGATGGATTTCGAGGACTCGCGGTATCGCGAGCGTCTGGCGCGGCATTTCGTGCAGCGACGCAGGATCGATCTCGTCACCGGCGATTGGGACGAGGATCGTGCCTTCCCTAAACATGAGACCACCGAGTTCGCCTATCATTTGTCCGGCGCCCATCGCGATTTCCAGGAGGCTGTCCTCGACTACTGTTTTGGCGTCGTCTCCCAAGCGGGATCGGGGCAGCGGGAACAACGGCTCGCCTTCTGGGGCACGCTTGCCCTGATGCGTTGTGTTGGTTCTTCACCAGCCGCTGCCTTGAGCGCATTGCGTAATCGCATGTCCAGCGAGAGCGATCGCCTCGAACCCCAAATCTATGACGAGGACGGAGACGACGAAGACGCGGTCGATCTCGAACCGGGCACGACGTTCGACGTCGATCCGGCGCTTCTCAAGTTGGTGAGGCACGCCGAAGAATTGGTCGGCAAGCCTGACCCGAAGCTGGCCGCCTTGATCGAGACACTGACGCCGCTCATCAAGAAGGGCGCAAATCCCGTTGTATTCTGCCGTTATCTGGCGACGGCGGAACATGTGCGCGACGGTTTGCGCAAAACCTTTCCGAGGCTCACCATCGAATCCGTGACGGGCGTCCTTACGCCAGACGAACGCCGAGACCGTGTCGCCGAGATGGCGTCGGCAGACGAGGAACGTTCGACACAGCGTATTCTTGTCGCCACCGACTGCCTCTCCGAAGGTATTAATCTTCAACAACTCTTCGACACGGTCGTCCACTACGATCTGTCGTGGAATCCGACCCGCCATCAGCAGCGCGAAGGGCGCGTCGATCGTTTCGGGCAGCCGGCGGACGTCGTCCATTCGATTATGATGTTCTCGCCGGACAGCGCTATCGACGGGGCGGTGCTCGACGTCATCCTTGATAAGGCCAAGAAAATCCGCGAAGCGACGGGCGTGACCGTGCCACTTCCTGAGGACCGCGGACCGGTAACGGACGCATTAATGGCGTCGATGATGCTTCGTCGCCGAGGAAGCGCCCAGCTTACGCTCGATCTTCGCTTTGAGAACAGTGTGAAGGCCGTGGAAGCGCGTTGGCGAGATGCTGCCGAAAATGAACGGAAGTCGCGGGCGCGTTTTGCACAGAATGCCATGAAGCCGCAGGAAGTCGCACCCGAATGGGAAAAGGTCCGCGCGCTGCTCGGCTCCCCAGCCGATGCCCGCATTTTCGTTGAGCGCGCCATGTCGCGCTTCGGCGCGCCGTTGGAGGCCCGCAAAGCCGTGCTTTTGGCCCACGTCGACGCCCTTGATACCGGATTGCGCGAGCGGCTGGCCGAGTATGATCTGAAAGGATCGGTGCGCCTGGCGACACTGGAGCCTGCGCCCTCTGGCACAGCGTTGCTCACCAGAACGCATCCTCTTACAGCCACGCTTGCTGAAGCGCTTGTCGAAGCATCACTTGATCCGGAATCTTTGTCCGAGTTGGGCATCGGTCGTGTCGGTGCCTGGCCGACCACTGCCGTCCAGCAAGTCACCCGCCTCGCGCTCTTGCGTATCCGCTTTAAGCTGACTGTTCACGCCCGCAAAGAGCGGCTTCTGCTCGCCGAGGAAGCGGCTCTCGTTGCGATGCAAGGTGAGCGTATCGTGGCTATCGGCGAAGAAGCGCGCGAACTGCTGAACACACCCGCTACGGCCGATCTCGCCCCTATCGCGCGGGACAGATTCATCACCAAAGCCAAGGAAGATTTACCGGCTTTGCTTGAGGGGCCGATCGCCGATTTCGTCCGGTCACGCGCGCAGGAGCTGATGCAGGATCACGCTCGGCTTCGCGTTGCGTCTGGGTCCGCTTCCCGCGTCACCGTGGAGCCCGTGCTTCCTCCAGACGTCATCGGCCTTTTCACATTGATGCCGGGGGAGGCTTGAGCCATGGCGCGTAAACCTGTCACGGACATGTCAGCATGGCCCTCACTCAGCTTAGAAGGCAATCTTATTGCCCCTGCGATGGTCGCCAGCATTGACCGTCAGCAGGCCTCCGGTCAGGCTGAGGAAGACTATCGCATCCGCAAGGGGCTGACGATCCGCGAGGAAATCTCGACCTCCTTCCGTGTCGGCCAATCCCATTTCGACGCTTTCGCAAGGCTTCAAAATCCATCCGTTGAGGCAACTCGGCGCTATATGCGGGCCTTTCTTGCTGAAACTTTCGGATTTGATGATCTCGTCCCAGCCGATGACACGATCTCTTTCTTGGCGGGTGGGCGTGTTCCGGTTGTAGTTGTGCCACCATCTGAGGAGAAGCTTGATCGTCGCAGTCCGACACTTTCGACCGACCGTTCGCGCTCTCCAGCCTTTGCACTTCAGGACTATCTCAACGATCATGATGACGCGCTTTGGGGGCTCGTAACGAACGGGACCGTCCTGCGTCTCATGCGCGACAACGCTTCGCTGACGCGGCCGGCATATATCGAAGCCGATCTCGCCCAGATTTTCACCAACGAGGATGCCGCCTCGTTTGCGGTTCTTTGGTCGCTTATCCACCGCACCCGGTTCGGTGCCGCCGGAGCCCCAGTCACGGATTGCGCGTTGGAGCGTTGGCGTGAGGCTGGCTCTCGAGAGGGGGAGGCCGCGCGTGATCGGTTGGCAGCGCAGGTGGAAATCGCGCTCCGGGTGCTCGGCTCCGGCTTCCTGGAGGCCAATCCTGAGCTCGCCGTGCGCTTGAAGTCGGGCGAGATTGACCTGACCGGCTGGTTCAACGAACTTTTGCGCCTCGTCTATCGGCTGATCTTCTTGATGGTGGCCGAGGATCGGAACCTGCTTCATCCCGAAACGGCGACACAGGATGCCCGCAAGCTCTACCGCGAAGGCTACAGCCTTGCGGCGCTGCGCGCCTCCTGCGTCCGTGCGGCCACCTGGGACAAGCATCACGACCGGTATGAGGGCGTCAAAATCGTCTTTGGCGCGCTGGCGCACGGACAGGACGCGCTCGGCCTGCCGGCACTCGGTGGACTGTTTAGCGATGACAAGCTTCCTCATCTCGAAACGGCACGCTTGCGCAATCGGGCTTTCATGGAGGCGCTTTATCGCCTGTCATGGCTTTCAGACAAAACTGGCATGACGCCTGTCAATTGGCGCGTCATGGAGACGGAAGAACTGGGTTCGGTCTACGAATCGCTGCTCGAACTCCAGCCGCAGTTGGGCGACGACGGCAAGACACTCCTCTTTGCCTCTGAGGCTGCGGAGCAAAAAGGCAATCAACGCAAAACTACCGGCTCCTATTACACTCCGGATAGTCTCGTCCAGGCGCTGCTCGACACCGCGCTCGACCCCTTGCTGGACAAGACCGAGGCCGAAGCGGATGAGCCAACCGCGGCACTACTGAAACTGTCCGTCATCGACCCCGCCTGCGGCTCGGGCCACTTCCTTTTGGCTGCCGCCCGAAGAATTGCCACGCGGTTGGCTCGTATCCGGGCCGACGGAACGCCATCGCTTGCCGATTTCCGCCACGCCCTGCGCGATGTTGCGCGGTATTGCCTGTACGGGGTGGACCGTAACCCGATGGCGGTGGAACTGACCAAAGTCGCTCTGTGGATCGAGACGGTGGACCCCGGCCGCCCCCTTGGCTTCTTCGACGCTCAGATCCGCTGCGGTGACGCGCTGCTGGGGGTCTTCGATCTGAAGGCGTTAGAGGATGGCATCCCAGATGCTGCCTATAGGCCGCTGACGGGCGACGACAAAGACACCGCAAAATTCTACACCCGCGCTAACCAAGACGAGAAAGCCGGTCAGGGAAGTCTGGATTTTTCGGGCGGTCGATCCCGTCTGCCGGCCATCCGGCCAATTGCCACGGAATATACTGGGTTCCGGGCTCTTGGTGAAGACACGCTCGACGACATTGTCACCAAGGACCGTAGTTTCCGATCGATCCGTGAAAGCGAGGCTTTCCACAAAGCCGAGACTGCTTGCGACCTCTATATCGCTGCCTTTCTTTTGCCCAAGACCGGCGGCGTCCCGACTTCAAGAGGTACGCGATTAGTACCCACCACTTCCGATGTCTGGCAGGCCTTGGATGACGGGCAAGTCTGGGGGCCGATCATCGGGCAGGCAGCTGTCGCGCGTCGTGTCCGCGCCTTCCACTGGGCGTTGGAATTCCCTGACATCATGGCGCGAGGCGGGTTCGATGTAGTTCTGGGCAACCCCCCTTGGGATACGATGAGCCCAGATTACAAGGAATTCTTCTCGGTCTACGAACCGGACATCAGGCACATGTCCCCGTCGGAGCAAGAAGAGGCATATGCCCGACTACTGAGCAATCCAGTTCTTGCAACACGATGGGAGCGGCACTGCTCAGACCTTTACAGGGCTGTCCATTTCATCAAGTCGGGCGGTCGATACAGACTTTTCGCTGAGGGCAATCTCGGGAAGGGAGATTTTAATGTTTACCGCATGTTCGTGGAAACTGCCCTTGCGGTAACACGGCGTGGCCGGGTTGCTGCCCAGTTTGTGCCCGAGGGCCTTTACAACGGAGCGAATGCAACAGCGATTCGGAGTGAGTTGTTCACGGCCTTCCGCTTGGAGCATCTCGCCGGGTTCGAGAACACCAAGGGTATTTGGTTCGACAAGATCGACACCCGTATGAAGTTCTGCCTCTACGTCGCTTGGAAGGGCGGCAGGACCGAACAGTTCAATGCGGCCTTTCGCGTCAACTCTAGCCAGAAGTTGCAGGAGTTCACTGCCAATGGCGGGCTGCGAATCCCCGTTTCCGTAGTCGAAGAGTTCTCGCCGGACGCGATCGCGGTGATGGAGTTTGCAGCGCAATCAGAAATCGACATCTGCGCCCGCATGTATGCCCTCTACCCGAAGTTTGGAGCGGAAGTCGAGGGACTGCCTTATCGCCACTACATGGCCGAAGCCCACATGGGCAATAACCGTGACCTATTTGCTGAGGGATCGGAAGGCCTGCCGGTCTTTGAAGGGCGGATGATCGATGCCTACGATTACCGCGCCAAAGGCTATGTATCGGGGCGCGGACGCTCGGCTGAGTGGCAAGACTTCCCGTTTGGGTCAGCGGATAAACGTATTCAGCCACAGTGGCGCATTCTCGAGGACCAGATCCCCGAAAAGCTAGGAGATCGGATCTATCGCTATCGTATCGGGTTCGGTGATGTCGCTAGTCCGACCAACCAACGGGCTCTTACCGCAGCACTTATCCCGCCGGGAGTTATCTGCGGCGATAAGGTGCCAACTATAGTCTTGTCGTCAGACGTTCGCGATCATTTGCTTTGGCTCGGGATTGCTAACTCCATCGTGATGGACTTTCTCGTTAGAAAGAAGGTCTCCCTGAAGATGTCCTATACAATCATGGACAGCCTTCCCTTCCCGCGGGATTTCGCAAACACTCCCTCAGCTGACGCTATTGCACGCCGGGTCTGCGCGCTTTGTGCGGTGGGCGAAGAAATGGAAGCGTTCAGGGCGCAGGCGGTGAAAGCGGGTATTCTTGAAGCGCCCGATGCAGTGATCGAGGCGCCCGATCAACGCGCGGTCGTTGCCGCCGAGATCGATGTTCTTGTCGCGCGCGACGTGTTCGGCCAATCGAAGCGAGAAATGCTCTATATTCTCGATCCCGACAACATACTCGGCCCAGATTGCGGGGTCGAGACCTTCAAGGCATTGCGCAACGCTGAACTCCGCGAGTTTAAGGAATTCCGAACGCAGCGGTTGATAGAAGAGGCTTGGGATAGAGTTGAGGCCGACGTTGCGCCGGTCGTGGTTAATTTGCCAGCGCTAGAGACGCTCCCCAATGGCGCATGGGCCTGGTCGGCAAGTGTCCAGCCACGCGACCGACTGCGCTACGCAGCACAGTATGTATTGTGGTTGGCGGACTCTGCCGACGACGACGACCGCACGCGGTTCCTAATCGCCAGTCTTGCTGAGCCAGCATTGTTAACGCAAATGCTGACAGGATCCTACCGTGACCAGTGGGTCAGGCTCGTTGGTTCTGAGGCTCAACGCGCACAAGGTGTCATTCGGCTCCGCCCAGCTATCAATCAAGCCTGGACGTCGATGTTCGAAACTCTAATCACGTCGGGCCAATTAGTAGAAAGCTCCGATGGAGCATGGACGCGAGGACCGCATTTCAGCGCGGCAGGACTAGACGCGAATTCCACCCATGCCCGCCGCGCTGCCTTCGCAATGGCTGCCGTGCGTGGGATGGAAATCAGCAAGCTCACAGCCGCTGTTGCGCAGGATGACAACGTGATCTGGGTGAGATTTGGTCATGGCTAGTCAGGTGGACCTCTTCGCCCCGGTGATGACGCCGCCAAAAGCAGCGGCAGGCCGGGGCGGCCCGCGGCTTTGGGTTCGCCGTTTGGCGATTTTCAAAAATCGGCAGACCATAATCCGAGATGTATTGCTGAAGCGGGGTCTCAACATCATCTGGACACCGGATATGTCGAGCAGCGGCCGCCGTGCCTTGGCACATGGCAGTGGCAAGACCACGTTCTGCCGTCTACTTCGGGCCTGCCTGGGCGAGCCGGGCTATGCAACAGACAGCCAGCGATCGCGCCTCATGGCGCAGCTTCCCGACGGTCTAGTTGCGGCCGAGATTCTGATCGACGGGGTGTGCTGGGTCGCCATCCGCCCGTTGGGGCTACCAGGCGGGGAGTTTGTCGTTCAGGCCGATTCTATTGAAGATGCAGTTGCGCGGGGTCGTAGAGATAGCGATCTAGGATCCATAGATCCTTTAATCATCAGCAGCTTCTTTTCGACCTTAGCAGGAGCAACCCCGCCGGAGATTAATCGCGAACAGGTCTGGGATGTGCTTCGAGCTTGGCTGACCCGCGATCAGGAATGCCGCCTCGGCGACATCCTGGCGTGGCGCTCATCACAGACCCAGACTCGCTCCCGCGCGCAAGTTCTGGGTGAAACAACCAAACTGACCATGGTGCGACTTGCCTTACGTGCTCTTGACGCCGAGGAGCGAGCGGCGGCCGCCCGCGAGCGGGAACTTGAAGCCATGGTCGAGAACGACCGTCGCCGTCACACATACCAGCAACAGCGATACACTGAGGGCCTAAGCACGGTGAGACTTGCTTTGCGTGTCGGTGAGGAGGTTGGGTTCGACGACACCATCGATCAGAAGGGATTAGTTTCATTGGCAGAGGCTGCATTGGCCGAGGCTATGCGGACCACGGTACCTAAGTCTCCCGATGTAGGAGCCATCTTTGCCCGCCAAAAGGCCCTCAATGCCGAGCGCGAAACACTGACGACGAAACAACAGCAATTGAACAATGATGCGCATTTCAAGCGAGGCGAGGCCGAGCGCTACCGCTCTGAAGCCAATTTGGGTGAGATTGATATTACCCAAGGCCGGATCAGGGTATGCCCCGTGTGCCGGGTCAGCATTGATGAGATCAAGGCGAACGGATGCGGGATTTCGCTTGAGCCATGCGATCTGGCCGCATTGAAGACGACGATAGCGGGTAAGCAAAAAATAGCTGCCGATCTGGATGCTGAAGCACACGGTGCAGAGCAGGAGAGCAAGATCGTTGGCGCTCAGCTAATACAACTGGAGTCTAAGCACCTTGAGCTGGAAACTGAGATCAAAGCCGCAGGTGACGCGAGCCGCACCGCGCAGGCTGCAACGAAGGAGATACAGGACAGAATCTATCGTGCAAGACGCACGCTTGATGATGTTCGAGCTCTCCGTGATAGCGCGAAGAATGAGAAGTCGGCTCCTTCGAGCGCTTCAGCTTTGGAAGCCGTTCGCGCGCAATTGAAGGCCGGTCAATCGCGGGCGCGAGCCGCTATCAGGACATTGGAAGAGAGATATCAAGGGATCATGGCGGCTTGGTTGCCAGAGGGAATTAGCAGCACCATTAAATTGGATGGCCATGGCCTGAAAGTCGACGCGGAGTTCGCTGGACGAGGCGAAGTGTCCACTGCCGCATTAGACTCGCTCAAGATCGTCGCTTTCGACCTCGCGGCGCTGCATATGGCCATTGAAGAAAAGGCCGACCTGCCAGCTTTCCTTATTCACGACAGCCCGCGCGAAGCCGACCTTGATGGGCAGCTTTATGCTGGCCTATTTAACCTCGTGCAGCAGTGGGAAGAAGCTGGAACACCGTGTTTTCAGTATATCGTAACGACAACTACCGCTCCACCGGCTGAGTTGCAGAACGAACATTACGTTCGGCTTGAGATGAGTTCGACACCGGCCGAAATGCGGTTGTATAAGATGGATATTTGAGCTTCGACATGACACTTGAAGCCCCCCAATCTTTCATCGTCCGAGAAGAATGTGAGAAAGCTGCCTCGCAAAACGGCTTTCGCCGCGTTCTGGGCGAGGAAGCCGGATGGCGTGCCTTCACATCCACTACAGCGCACGGCACCATCTATCTAGCGGCGGAAGGTAGCCAGGGGCCTTGGTTTCTCGCCACCGACCATGCCGGCGTCGTCGCCGAACTGGATTGGCCAGCCGCCGATATGTCTGGCCCAGGGACAAGGCGTTACACCTTCAATGCGCAAAGCGAACTCTACTCGGCCCTGGATCGGGTCTATGACTTGGCGATCAGCCTTCCTGACGCGCCTCTTCGCGAGTTCGAGCGGCGGGTGGTAGGTCTGCCCCGGACCACCGAAGCTGAACGACTGGTGGTGCAGAGAATCGGGCAAGACATCTTTCGCGATCGCCTGATGAAATACTGGGAAGGGCGTTGCCCCTTAACAGGGATTTCCGATCCTGCCTTGCTGCGTGCATCGCACATTATCCCGTGGGCAGAGTGCAAAAGCGATGCAGCGCGGCTCAGCGTTTATAACGGCCTGCTGCTGTCGGCCTTGTGGGACGCTGCCTTTGACAAGGCGCTGGTGACCTTTGATGATCAGGGAAGGCCTGAGTTTTCACCTTTGCTTAGCGACGAAGCGAGAGGCGAGCTACGATGGACCAACTCGCTACCCCTTACAAACTGCCATCGGGAAAATTTGAGACTGCATAGACAAAAGCTGCAACAGTGAGCTTTAATTGAGTTTATGATTGTATAGGTGTAACGTGTATTGTGTGGTGAAACGGTTTTATCCGTATTTCTCCAATTTATCGTCCGTCTATGATGGCCTAATGATGTATAATTTTGGAGGAATATTTTAAAACACTTGAATGGAAAAAGTGTATTTTTTGACATGCTTGTTGATAATGGAGCGGGGCGAATGCCGGAATCCAATCGATTGGAATGTGATAATCCTAGCGTTGGCGTGCAGAGGGCTGAGTCTTCGGCTGAATAATGCCAGTCCGTGCCAATCTGACAGGGCGAGATTGGTTTGCGAGAATTTATGCTGGGGGACGCTGTGCAGATCGCGAAGTTAGAAATCGAAAATTTCCGCGGCATCCGCGAAGGCGTTGTCCGTTTCTCGCCTCACACCGTACTCGTCGGTCCCAACAACTGCGGCAAGACAACGGTCATCGAAGCGCTGGCGCTGCTGTTCGGTCGAGATCGGATGATCCGCCAACTCACGGAGCATGATTTCTACGGCAGCAACCCGCAGCCGGCGGATCGCATTCGGCTCGTCGCGACGGTGATCGGCTTCGAGGGCGACGACCCTGCGCAACATATGGACTGGTTCCGCGAGGACCGTGGGATCGTCAAATGGTGGGACCCGATAAACGGCGCAGTGATGCCGGCACGAAACGATCCGGCCTGGCCACTTGCGTGCCAGGTTGCCTTCGCCGCTCGATTTGATAGGCCCTCGCTCGAGGTGGAGACGCTTCGCTATTTTCACGATGACGATGCCGTCGGCGATGTTTTCGCGGACGAAAGCGCCACGGCTTTTTCCGCGCGGCTGATACGCGACATCGGGTTTTTCCTCGTCCCTGCGGCAAGAACGTGGGACCGGACGGTCTCCTTCGGATCGGAGCTCTTCCGTCGGGTCATCGCAGCCGGCGAGGGGCAACCCTCGGAATCGGTGCTGAGCGAGCGGGACCGGTTGCGGGCGCCGCAGGCGAGCCTTGAGCAGGACGAGCACCTAGCGCCGATCGTCGATCGGTTGAACCAGGAATTGCGCGGCTTCTTCCGCACTGCGCCGACGCTTCATCTTCGTGTCACGGCGACAGACAGCGATGGGCTTTTGGAGTCGGTCGTATCGCATTACGCCCACGAGGGTGGCAATCTTCCGCTCCCTGCTAGGCGGCACGGGAGCGGCCTGCTGTCGCTTCAGCACCTTCTTCTGCTCCTGCAGTTCGGGCGGATGCGGGCCGAATCTCATGAAGGTTTCTGGATGGCGCTGGAGGAGCCGGAGCTGCACGTGCCGCCGCCGTTGCAGCGCCGCCTTGTTCACCGAATTCAGGCGCTTTCGCGACAGACTTTTGTCTCGACACATTCGCCCATGGTGGCGACGCTCGCCGATCCCAAGGGCGTCGCGGTTCTGCGCAATGAGAATGGAGCGCTTACGTCGGTCCCGCTACTGACCTCGACCTTACCCGCGGCGACGCCGAACAGCGTGCGCAAGCTCTTCCAGGTCAATCGTGTCGAGACGATCGCCGCGGTCATGCACGAGTTCGTGCTGGTTCCGGAGGGACGCACCGACTTTGAATGGCTGGGGCTGCTGGTGCGTGCGGTCGATCTTCACCAGACCTGGGCAGCGGCGGATGAGTGCCGGTTCGACTCTTTCATCGGCGTTATCCCGACGCATGATGGCGCAGTTGTCCGAACGGTCGACGCCGTGGCCGCGCTGCATCCTCGCGTGCTTGCCATGGTCGACGGCGATGCCGAAGGTGTTGGCTACGCCGCCGATCTCGTCGCTGCGGGCGCTCCGAATTCGGGTGTGATCTTCCGTTGGGCGAACGGCCAGATGCTGGAAGACATCGTCGGGTGGATCATCGAAGCGGACGCGGCTGCATGCCTTGCGGCGATCCATCTCGATCACCCGGCGGCAACCGTTGCTGATCTGGTCACGAGATTGAAGAGCGATGTTCGAGCGGCTCAAGGCCTGAAGAAGGATACCTCCTCCTACGAGATCATCGCAGGCGCAATCGGGGCGAATGATGCTTGCTGCGCGCGGGCGCGGTCGTTGCTCAATGCGATAACGGACGTCGCCAAGGGCGTCGCGAACCCGCTCTTCGTCGCCGACCCGGCTAGCCCGACGGTGAAGGTCTTCCAGCCATGACGGTGCGCGCGGTGGAGGGCGCCGCTGGGTGTGGCAAGACGTTTCGGTTGATGGAAATGCTGGGCGAGACGCTGGCGGCCCACCCGTTGGTGGAGGGCCAGCGCGTCCTCGCGTTGACCTTCATGCACGGCGCTCGTCGGCGGTTGTCAGATCGGCTTCGTGCGGTGCCCGGGCTCCTTGGGCGCGTGGAATGCTGCACGGTCGACAGCTTTGCTTGGCGGATCTACCGACGCTGGCGCGGACTTGCCGTAGCGCTCGGCATTCCCTTGCGTAACGAGGGAGAATTCGACGCGGTCTGCGATGCCGCAGGATTGCTCCTCGAACAGGAGCAGGTCCGGAATTGGACGGCCGCGAGCTTTCCGATCGTACTGGTCGACGAAGGTCAGGATCTCAGGCCGCAGCGGCTGCGCATGCTGGTCGCGCTCTCGGCCGCGACGCGCTCGCTTATTGCCGCTGACGAGTTTCAGTGTCTCGATCAGGCGCTTCGCCCAAATCCTCTCGTGGCATGGATACAGGGCGCGACTGAGCCGGAGATACTGATCCAGGTGCGCCGGACCAATGTGGGCGGGCTTCTTGCGGCAGCCACCGCCATTCGTGGGGGGCATGCGCCCGTCAACGGCCAGGGGTTCCGAATCCTGCAGCCGGGCGTAAGTGTCCCGCTGGCTGCGACCTTGCTTGCAAACGCCATCGCATGGCGTCAGGGCGGTGACGTCGCCATAATCACGCCCGCGCTGCAGGGCGGGTTTGCCCAGAACGTCGTGGCCCGTGTCGGGCAAGGTCCATGCGGGCAGCAAGGCAATGGCCCGTATTCCGTCCACTGGGAGGGAACCGACCGCGATGAGACGCAGATTATCATCAACGGCCTGCAGCTCGGCGCGAACGCGGACGGCGCGGTCGCGCTGGCTGCCTTGCGAGCGCTCCCACCTTCCGGCCCGGTGCGTGCGGCAATCATGTGGGTCGAAAATCAAATCCACGCGCTGGGCCGGGTCGCGTTTGCTCGTGCTGACATCGAGGCTGTGATCGCGCGGAATGTGGCGCTTCGCCGACAGCATGGCGGCAACGCCTCACACCTGTTTACCGCATTGACCGTGCAGCAAGCGAAGAATCGGGAGTTCGAGGGCGTCGTGGTCATCTGGCCGTATCAGGTGGGCGGCGATGTGGAGCATAAGCGACGGCTGCTCTACAACGCGGTGACGCGCGCCAGGCGGTGGTGCAACGTCATCGTCCAGGGTCAGAATATTCTTGCCGCTGCGCCCTTTATCTAGGCCAGTGTCGCACGCGAGGCGACCGTTGCCGCCAATTATTCCGGGTTACGGGATATGCCGGGCGCCAAAGACGCGTCCCTCCGAGACACCAATGTGATGTTCCTTGGGTCAATCAGTAGCTTGACGCCGGAAGCCGTCGCTTGATCCATGCCGTACTCTTCGAGGTCTTCGACTTTTGGCCGGACATCGAGAGCTTCGAAGCGTGTTGACCTGTACTGCCATTCCGGATCGTCGGTCTTCTCGAAGGAGACTTTGGCGCTGAAGGTTACGCTGCTGTCGGCAAATGACGTGCTGTTGAAATACAGGCCTTCGGGCGGTGCCGAAGACCCTTCGACGTCAAGGGTCTGGAACTCGAAGCGCGCCTCCGATTTCGGATTGAGCATGATGTCCACCGCCATGCGTGGTTCATTGGCCTGCCAGAACGCATCGAACTTGAATCTGGCGGTGGAGCGAAGGCCTGTGTTCGTGAGAAGCTGCAGCCAGCCATCCGCAAATGCGGAGATGAGTGGCAGCTCCTCGAGGTACGGGCCGGTGATGGGTTGATCGACGGGGAGCGTGATAGAAGGAATCCGGTCGTTTCCGGCGATCGTCAAGGTCGCTCGCCCCGCTATCATGAGGGCAAGCGCGCGAAGCAGCGCCGCCCACTCCTCCAGGGTCTGCTCCATGTCATCGATCGAGCCGACGCTTTCGAACTTGAGCGCGGGCGGTGTCAGTCGGATGATGAAGTGTGGGGTACGGACGAGAAGCTCTGCGCCATGAGGTTCGGCCATGGGCGGCCCTATGAACATTTCGCCGTCGAACCGTGCCGCTTGTCCGAAGCCGGGTCCGCGGATCGAAACCTCGCAAGGGCCGAGAGTAGGAGGCGTTAGGCGCAATTCCTCGATGTCGTCGAAAAGGGTACCTTGATAGGGGAGGCGTATGCCAAACCGGCTGTCGTACACCCGGAGACGATGTGGCTTCAGGGGCGCGAGGCCGAGCAACAGATTATTGAAATGCTCGGGCCCCTCGATCTGGATAAGTGCTTCGGCCTCGAATTGGCCGTTCTCATAGCCATGTTCGGCGAGTTGCCGTTGTTTCTCAATCGTGTAGGCGCCGGGATTTCGCCCGCAGGCCGCACTCAGGGCGGCCAGTAAGCTCGTGGGCGTGGGCTCGAAGCGCACCCCGACTTTCTCATAGTCGTAGCTGATATCGGCATGGTTGATGTCGGTCGCCTTGCGGGCCTCCGCCAGTCTCAATCGCTTGAGAACACGTGCGAGTTCATTCCCGATAAGGTGGACAAGGTAAGCGGACTGGAGTTCGCCGTCAGCTCGTAGTCGAAACACGACGATAAGCGCCGGCCGAGGATCCTTGGCCAGGCGATCGATGGCGGACAGGCTGAGGCGGATACGATTGCCGGCGCGACCGAGCGTCGACTTCAGCTGAACCCGGGCGGCATTGGTGGGGCGTTGGTCGAGAGGTAGCGACTGGCTGGCCGACGTCATCGGGAATTCTACGATGAAATCCCAGCCCATAATGTCGACTACGCTCTTGTTGCAGTAAAGACCTGCTCGCTCGCAGAGCACTTCGAACTGCCGCTCCCCGATGCGGCCTATACGATCAGGATCTAGCTCGTTTTCCATTGCACTCCTTTGGCCTGAACCTTCGATCGTCAAACGCGTGCCGGCATGTGGGCCGCGTCGAGGCGCCGATGAATCAGCGACACGATCGATAGCAGGTCTTCGGCGTCCTCCTTGGACATTGCCCAGTTGATGCGGGCCTCATGGGCCGTCGGATTGCGGAACATGCCGAACGTGCCGCGGACAAGGTTGGCGAACCCACTCTGTTCGCTGCGCTCGCTGGCGGTGGACAGCGCGTTGATCGCCAGAATCGGCGGACTACCCGCGAGCACACGGTCGACAAGCGGTGCGCCGTCATCGGTCAGCCCCGTGCGCGTGCGCATCTTGTCGGCAACGCTTTTCACCGCCTCCTGCACTGCATGAAAATAGTTGTCGGCCAGAAGCTCGGCACGACAGAATTTGAGAACGTCGGCGTGCACGCCACGCCCTTCTAGGTCCGAGCGCAACTCGCGCGCGCGCCTTTGGGCCTCGGGCAAGGTCTGGGCGGCGTCGGCCTTCTTCAAATCGCCTGACTGATCGACGAAAATACCGGCGAACGCCAAAGCTTGATTGAGGCGAGCCCGCATCGGTTCGTAGCGGTGAGGCTCCCGGCTATAGCGAGCTGGCTTCATGGCGAGCCGGATGAATTCGAGAATATTGGTGCGGTTGCGCTTCGTGTTCTGGCACTCGGCGAAGGCGTTGTAGAGGCGGATACGCTTCGTGGCGGGCCCCGGATCGGTTATCTTGCAGGAGGCGAGAAGGTGCTCGATTTCGGGCCCGGTTAGACCGTCTGCTGTATCGCCGAGTGCGCCCGCGATTGCCTCTAACTGATCTTGAGAGAAGAACGCCATGGGCTGTTCACCGGCCGTTGGCGAGGCGCCGCAAGAACGTCCTAGCTGTCACCAGGACGATGTGGAGGCGGAAGGTGCAGTGATCTTCATCGGAAAGGCCGGGATGCGACCCTTCTGTGTGCAGCATTTTGAAGAGTCCGTTGATGTAGTTTTTTCCGTCCGCGGTCCACTCGTTACGATCCGTTGCAAGAAATCCGATCTCGGCAAGGAGCGCGCGCCGGTTCTCTGAACTTGGACGTGTCGCCGATTCCGCGGGCCGCACATTTCGCGCAATATCGTCGAACAGGCTCTCGATGAACGTTCGTAGCTGTCCGTTGCAGGCGGCCCAATCGCCGCGCGTATGCGCTTCGATTGCTTGGTCGAGGTGTCCCAGCGGGGTGATGAAGTTGAAGCGTTTGAGGAGCTGATGCACCTCGTCGTCGGTCTCCGGCAGATGAATTTCGCAGGGAAGGGCGGCACGGATCGATGCGTTCCGGCCGTAATCGTCCCAGACCAAAACGTAACCATCGCGCGCAAGTCCGCGCGCGAATGCAGTTTGGAGAGGCAGATCCGAATCCTGTTGCGCCAGTTGTGCGACGTGCCGGATCACGGCTTCGCCCAATGTCATGCTGCCCTCGAGCGTGTCGAGGATCGTGTCCGTGCGTTGCAGGACAATGCGCCCAAGGAGATCGCATTTCTTTGCGACGCTGAGTGTGGTGCTCGAGGAGATCTCATCCTCCAGCCCAAGCCGCAAGACCATCTGATTGAATTTGGCTTGGCTATGCAGTTCGAGCAGTTCGACTGCGGCAAGGAGGGTCGGTCTTGTGAACGGCGCAGATCGCATGGCAGGCCTACTCGAAGCGTAGGCCGAACAGGCCACCGGTGTCCGTCGCATCGGTCAGCTTTGGATTGATCACATGCGCTCGGACGTCGAAGCCGCGTTGGAATCCCTCCTGCGGGAGCGCGTCCGAGTTCATCGTCACGATGTATTGAAAACCAGCAGCCTCAGCCCGCTCGGCGCCAAGCTGAAGGGCTTTCGCCACTTGGCGTTCATCCACACCATCGAACAGATGGCTATCATGGATGAGGAAGCGCGGCCCGCGCCCGTTCTTGATGCTGATTTCCGTCAACATGAGATCAAAACAGAAGATCTGCATGTTGGTGATGCCTTTGCTGCGCTGGCCGTCGATGTGGACCTCGAACTGCGGACCGCTGGCGGTCTCGGAAATCGTGAGGCTGCCAGCCTTTTCGTAGAGCGACTCCGACAGCGCCTCGAAAGCGAGAATGGCCTCCCTGATGACGTCGGCGCGTTCGTGGATATCGTCGCGCAGAGCCTTGCTCAGATTGGCCCGCTCAATATCGAGCTCGGCCTTCGTGCTTTCGATACGCTCAGCGGTTTCAAGCCGCTGACGCAAGCCTTCGACTTCTGCTTCGGCCCTGCCAGCCTCCTCGCGCAGGCTTGTATAATGTTCGAGTGCGCCCCCTGAGCGCAGCACCCCCATAATTTGACGGCGACGCCGGTCGCGTTCTGTGACGCGCTGGTCTCGCTCGGCGATTCGCACTTCTGCGGAAGTGATCTCCGCGTTGAGATGAGCGCGGCGGTTCTCGATGATCGTCCGATGGAAGCGTTCGACTTCGTTGAACCGGCGGCGCACCATGTCCGGCAGAACCACGCCGGCCTCGGCATAGAGCTTGGTGACGTCGCCGAGGTCGGGCGCATCCTCTTCATTCAGGGATGCGCGAAGCTGCTGCAGCAGGTCGCCATCAACGACGTTCTCGACATTGAGGGCGTCGATCTCGCGCGTGATGTCATTCGCTTCCCGCTCGAGAGCCTTGTATTCGGGCACCACCTCGAAGTTATCAAGTTGGGCTCGCAGACGCTCGGCACGCGCTTCCGCGACAGCGAGCCGAGTGCGAAGGTCGGCGGCTTTGCCGAAGAAGCGGCCGAGATCGCCACTGCGTGCCGCTTTGCGAAGCTCGTGAGCAACTTTCTCCTGGCCACGCAGCTCCTGGAAGCGGCCGGGGATTGTCCAGTCCAGGCCGAGCAAATAGCAGATGGAGACCTGTTGGTCCCAGGTCTGCTGCATGGTCGAATGCTGCATCGGTTGCTGGAAGCCGCCGCTGAGCTGCCGTCTTACGAAGTAGGAAAACAGCGATCGGAACGAGGGTTGAAAGCGCTCCGCCTCGTCCCCCGCCGAAATCGGAAGGCCGAACCAGAAATGGCCGAGATTGGCTTTCCAGTTTTCGTTCGATAGCTCGAAAAGTCCCGCGCCCTCATCGAATTGCGGCGGAACGGGCCATCCTTCGACCGATCCATTGACTAGAATGCGGCTAGGTTTCGTCCCGCTCCGAGCCGCAGTGATGGTCTCGGCCGCGATATCTACCGCCACATCGAAGAACCATGGGCAGAGCGCGTCGGATCGGAAGATGCTTTCCTTGCGAGCATCAGCGCCGAACAGGAAATGCACCAGCTCGATGAAGCTGGTCTTGCCCGCGCCGTTTCGCGACTGCCGATCGTTGGCGCCTTCGCTCTTGTCGGCAAGCAGAATGTTGAGCCCCGGCCCAAAGGTCAGGGTCTTGAACGAAGCGAGATCACTTCCGAAGTGATGGATCATGACTGGATCCTCCGCACCAGGCCGCGCTCGAATTCGAGCGCGCCGATGGTGTAGAGCAGGTCCAGCGACAGGACGAACCATTGGTAGTCGATCGGCGCGTGCGGGGCATGCAGAGACCGTCTTCCACGGACCTCATCCCACAGCCGTGACATAGTCATAGGTCGCTTGAGAATTTCCAGCACTTCGGCGCCTACGCCGATTAGCGCACGATCCGGTCTGACATGCTTGGTCGGGAGGATCATAGTGCCTCCGCCGGGGCAATCGGATCTTCGAAGATATCGCAACTGTCGAAGAAGTAGGCAAGGACGGACAGCGCCGCTCCTTGCCGCTTCGGCTCGCCATTGAACCCGGCATAGTCCTGAAGGTGCTTGAAGATCGTGTCGGCAGGAAGGTCTAGCGCCTTCAGCTCGGCATACCGGGTGCGGAAGGCCTCGGCGATGCGCTCGCCGAGATCTGGTCGAGGGCTTTTGCGGAAAAACGTATCGACAAGGCTGGATTTGCGCCGGCCGATCCGCAGAAACAGGCCAGATTCCTCCGACAGCGCATTCTTTTCGAGCTTTTCGGGTGACGGCGGTGTCAGAGGGGGATCGGCTGGACTAGGCTCCTGGCGCTGCAGGGCGTCGATGATGGGCATGAGATCGGACATGACCAGCCGATCGACGATTGCGATGGAGGCGGCGGGGCCGAACAAGGCCTGTAAAGATGAGAGGTCCAGGTCCATGGCGATGGCGAGCAGCTCGGGCTCGGACCAGGTGGCTATCTGGAGCGGCGCATGGGCCTTGCGTAGGCTATCAATGTGCTGGACCGCATTTGGCGGCAGGCCGCGGCCATCGTTGTGGACGAATATCCATTCCTGCATGTTGCCGCCCCAGTGGGCACGGGCACCGTGAAAATCTTCGTCGATCTTGGCGATGAGCTCAGCTTCCTTCATAGCCTCCGGCGCGTAGCACTGGAAAACCGACCCGCTGCTGATTCGGCGGCCGTCGCATTTCAGGTCGCCATAGGGACCGTAAGGGCGGACCTCCTCGAAATCGGCTCCGAAGGCGTGTCCGGCTAGCCGCACAAACCAGTCCTGGAAAGCTGTGCCCTTCTGGGTGTGGAACGCCAAACGGAATCGGTCCACATAGATTGACCGTTGCAGTTCATCCATGACGCCGCCTTGCTGGCGACGCAGCGCCCCTTCCGGCAACCCGGGCCTTCGCGACGGCGGTAGCGGCCTGATCGCCCAGATGGTGGATCCGAAGAGCGGGACGCTTCGGGAGCCTCACGGTCAACTCAAGTTTTCCACCAACTGCTTCGACATAGCTGCGAAGGGTCGACAAATACATGTCCGTTTGCTTTTCGATCTTTGAAACGGACGGCTGCTTGATATTGAGGGCGGAGGCGATGTCGGCCTGACCCTTGCCAGCGATCTGCCGCAGCTCGCGGAGGCTTTCCACCTCCTGGCGCAACTCGTCATATTGCGCCTCGATCGGCTCCTGCTGATCTCGGGGCAGGGAAGCTATGACCTCGTCCAGGCTCCGTCCCATGGCACCATCCTTACTTTACGGATTTTAGGTTTTCCGGATCGTCGGAAAACCGGCTGTCCGTCCTTACAACACACTGTTTTTGGAAGCGGGTCGGCTCAAAGCGATAAGCTGCAGACCGACTCCGGCGCATAGCTTTGCAATGGTCCGAAGTTTGGTCTGAACCCTGCCTCGAAGGCCAGGAGGTCCGTCTCGCATGAGTCGAAAAGTCTGGCGTCGGAATCGATATAGCTTTCAAGCTATGTAGGGTCAAGCGTGTAGACGTCAGCATCCCTTTCMACTCTCTCACGCGGCGGCCTTCAACGCGCTGTTGGCCTTCTTCTTTTTCAGGAGCGCGCGCACGAACTTGTCCCAAAGCACCATGCCGGCGCGCTTCTCCGGCATATAGTTCCAGCGATCGTAGTTCTTGGAGCTGACGTCCTGAAGCGCGTGGTTCTGTAGGCGGTCCCGGATTTCTTTCGGTACACCCGCCTTGCCGGCAAGCGTCTTGAACGTCCGCCGCAGATCGCGGTTGGTCGCGTAAGGAATGACGCCACGGTCGCGTTGGCGCCAGACGAAGCTGTAGAGCGTGCCGTGGCTGACCGGCTTCGATGGGTCCTTTGCCGAAGGAAAGTACCATCCGAATTCGTTTGGTTTGATCGATTCGATGAGCTCGGCCGCAAGCGATGGAAGCGGGACGGCGTGTGGCTGAAGGTTCTTTGTCTTCGACCAGTCGATAATCCGCTCGGCTGCGTCCCACTGATCGATATGTAGCCGGGCGATTTCCTCGACACGCTGGCCGGTCAGCATGATGAGCTGCACGGCGCGCGGATACGACGGGTGGACGGGAGTGTCAGGGAATTCGAGCCAGCGATAAAGCTGAACGAATTCATCTTCGCTGAGCCACCGGGTGCCCTGGACCTTTGGTTCGGTCGGGATGTCGGACGCCGGGTTAAAGGGAATCCGAAAGCGACGAGGAGACGTGTTCCGGTAGTCATTGTCGGACTTCATCCCCCAGCTAAACGCAGCATGGATATACGACCGCACGTGATCAGCCATGGATCGAGCGCCACGCTCGTAGATCGGCCGGATCAGTTCCACGATCTCTTCGGCTTCAATCTCGCGGGCCAGGCGATTACGTCCGAGCGTGTCGGCAATCTTGTTCAAGCCTTTCTCCGTCTCCTTCCAAGAGGGCTTGCCAGCGGCCTTCAGCGACGCGACGTAGCCCTCGAACAAATCGGCGACGGTGCCCGGGCGCGTGTCCGTCGCGATCTTGATGCTGCGACCCTTCTGGATCACGTCAGCGAAGTCGCGTTTGAAAATTTCCCGCGCTTGAGCGAGCGACATCGAGGGGTATGAACCGAGCTTCTTCTTTGAGCGTTTCCCGTCCCGCCACTGTTGCGCCATCCAATCGGCGGTGACGCGCTTTGGCATGGGCTTCAGCACGAGCACGAGACGGCCGGTGCCGCGACCTTCGCCGTCCGCGAGGTTCTCCTGCTTCTGGCTCAGCTCGACGCGCTTCAGCGCGTGTCGGATTGTGGTGTCGGTCAGACTTGGCATGACGTTCTCCTTCTCCCAACTGGGATCGGTCGAGGAGAAACGGGGATCGTTTGCTGGGATCGGGAAGCCGTTTTCAATGCCTCTAACCGCTCCCAATTTGCCATAACCGCACCCTGTACGCAATGCGAAAAAACCAGTTATTCGCCTGATGTTTCAGCAGTATTGAGCGTGATCCAGCGTGATCATCGAGGGGGTGGTGGGGTGGTTGTGCACCAGAACGATCGCGGTGGCGGAGAGTTCGAGCGCCCGCTTAACCACCTCGCGGGGATAGACGGGCGTGTGGTCGACCGTGCCGGTCTGCTGCACCTCGTCGGCGATCAGCACGTTCTTCTTGTCGAGGAAAAGGATGCGGAACTGTTCCCTGGTTTCATAGGCCATGGCGGCGCGGCAATAGTCTAGCACCTGTTGCCAGGACGAGAGCGTCTCGCGCCCGGTCAGGTCGCTGCGCAACATGCGGTGCGCGGCCGCCGCGATCACCTTGAGATCAAGCGCCGCCGCCGGCCCGACACCCTTGACCTCTTTGAGCAGCGCTTCGGGCGCCCCCAGAACCTCGGCCAGTGTGCCGAACCTGGCGAGCAGCGCCTTGGCCACCGGCTTGGTGTCGGCGCGCGGAATGAGGCGAAAGAGCAGCAGTTCCAGGAGTTCGTAGTCGGGCAGGGCACTGTGGCCGGCGGCGCCGAAGCGCTCGCGCAGGCGTTCGCGATGGCCGAGATAATGGGGCTTCTCGTTCTCCGGCTTGCGCCTGTCGAGAGGAAGTACGGACCGTTCGGCAAGAAATCCGCGCTCGTCGTCGCTCTTGCTCATCAGCCCCCCGCTTCGAGCACGCCGGTTTCTCCGGCGGCTCCAAGTGTAGTGGGAGTTTTTTGCCTCGGATAGAGGTTAGCGCGCGGGCAGGCCGGGCCGATCGAGCCCCTTCGGCGACAGGGTGAAGATCTCGCAGCCCGTCGAGGTAACGCCGATCGTGTGCTCGTATTGCGCCGACAACGAACGGTCGCGGGTGACGGCGGTCCAGCCGTCGGAGAGAACCTTCACATGCGGGCGGCCGAGATTGATCATGGGCTCGACCGTGAAGATCATGCCCGGCCGCATCTCGACACCTTCGTTGGCGTGGCCGTAGTGCAGGATGTTCGGCGCGTCATGGAACAGCAGGCCGACGCCGTGACCGCAGAAATCCCGCACCACCGAGCAGCGCTCGCCTTCCGCGTATACCTGGATGGCCTGACCAATGGCGCCGGTGCGGGCGCCGGGACGGATCGCGGCGATGCCAAGCATCAGGCACTCATGCGTCACTTCCATCAGGCGCTCCGCTGCGCGCTTGACCGCGCCGACGGGATACATGCGGCTGGAATCGCCATGCCAGCCGTCGAGGATATAGGTGACGTCGATGTTGACGATGTCGCCATCGCGCAGCGGCTTGTCGTCGGGAATACCATGACAAACGACATGGTTGATCGAGGTGCAGCTGGATTTGGTGTAGCCGCGATAGTTGAGCGTGGCGGGCAGGGCGCCGTTATCCATGCCGAATTCGAAAACGAAGCGGTCGATGGTGTTGGTGGTCACGCCGGGCTGTACCATGCCGGCAAGTTCATCCAGGCAACGTGCGGTAAGCTGGCAAGCCTTGCGCATGCCGGCAAAGCTCTCCTCGTTGTAGAGCCTGATCTGGCCGGTGTTGCGCAGCGGGGCTGTTTCAGCGTCGAGATAGGTAACCATGGTTTTCGGAAAGGCTTCGAATTGAATGTCTTGAGCAGGCTATCATGTGACACCGATGGCGCCGATCTTCAACCTCTGGATTGCATCGGATGCAAGACAGGCGTCACTCATCCGTGATAGACGGCGCCGCGACTGGGGAAAGCAGGCGTCCATACGAGGCAGGGTTCCGTGTCGGATTTCGTCAAGCAGTTGCGCGACTGGCAGGGTTGGCGCGCGCCTCCCGCCCCATGGCAAGTCAATATGCTGCAAAGCTGGGCCCGCTACTGGCCGCTTTTCGTGCTGGCGGTTGGCATCGCGCTCTATTTGCCATTGCTCGCCGTGAGACCTCTGCGTTTCGAGGAAGGCCGTCGCGCGCTGCAAGTGCTGGAAATGCTGGACGGCGGCGCCTGGTGGCATCTCAAATTCATCGGCACGCCCTATGTCAACAAACCGCCTTTCACCCCCTGGCTGATGGCTTCGATGGCGACGCTGCGCGGCTCGCTCGACGAGGTGGCAGTGCGGCTCCCCGGGGTGCTCGCCACGCTCGCCGGCGCGCTGGCGGCCGGTTTCAGTGCATCGACGCTGACGATGGGCGATCGCCGCGTTGCCGGCCTGTGCGCCGGGCTGGCGTTCCAGTGTTCGGTCCAGATTCTGCTCAAGGCGCGCATCGGCGAAACCGACGTGACCGCGACGGTGTTGTGCGGCATTGCGCTGGCGCTTTGGCTCTGGGGCAGGGCTCGGGGCCGTTTTGGCGTTGGGTTGTGGCTGGTCATCATGGCGGTTTTCGCCTGTGCTGCCCTCACAAAGGGGCCAATTCCGATCGCCTTCTCGGCATTGCCGATGATCATCATGCCGCTAATCGAAAGAAAGCCGCGCGAGGCCGTGGTCGCTGGCGTGGTTGTCCTTGCGGCGCATATTCCGATGCTGGCCTGGGCCTGGAGCAATTTTGCGGATGCCGGCATCGCCCACTGGGCGTCCGAAATGCGGATCGGGCCGGAGCGCGACGATAACGACCGCCTGATCCGGTTGCTTCATCTGAGCGACCTGCCGGCATCGATCGTCTATCAACTGCCGTTCCTGCCGGCGGCGATCGCCTTGGTTTTCGCCCGATCGCAGTTGGCCAAGGACAGGCGCTGGGTCGTCGACGCGCTGCTGCTTGCGGCCGTACCGATGGCCGTGCTGACCACCGTCCTGCCGGTCGGTCGTACGCGCTATTCGATGCCGGCAAGCTGGCCGCTGGCGGTGATGGCCGGCATCTGGATTTCGATTGCCTGGCGCAGGCTGTATTTCGCGCATTTCATCATCGGTGCCGGTCTTTCCATCGCCGTCATCGTGCAGATCGTGCAGATCGGCATCATGGACGGCCGCACGGGCGGCCAGAAGCAACTGCGCGTCGATGTCGAAGCCTTTTCCAGCGTCATGAAGGCGCTTCCGCCAGGGCCGGTGCCGGTCGTGTGGGAGCGCCGGTTTATGAACGAGAACATCCTGTTCTATGCGCATCGCAAGATGTTCGAGCTGGAGCACGACGAGCTCGATTGCCGCACCGGTGGCGACTATCTGGTCGCAGGCGTTCCGGACCGGAAAGTGCTGGATGCCTCTCCCAACTGGAAGCAGGTGCAGCCGCTGGCTGATTGGGGCATCCTCTACCAGCGGGTTCCGCAGGCTCCGGTCAGGGACTGTCGGCCTCGCAACGCGCCGGCTTGATTTCGGCACAGCCGTTCGCTGGGCCGAGACTGAATTAACCGTAGGACCCGCCTGACGGGTTCTGTTGCAAATATGCAACTATTGGTCGTGCTCCTGCCACATTCATTCGTGAGAAGCGTGTGAAAGGAACCTCCGCATCAAGAAGATTTTGAACGACGGCGGAGGGCCTGTTCGAGAGGCTTCGACATGCGCGAACTCCAATTCGCCATACCTGTTCGTATCGTTCCTGTTCTCGGCCTGCCGGTCGAGGAGATCTACGGCGTCGACCAGGCGATGGATTTTCTTGCTGAATGGTCAACGGGCAAGCAGGGCAAGCTCTATCAGGCGGCGTTCAATGCCTGTTTCGGCGCCAGTGTCGGCGTCGCGTCGGCGGAAGAAGCCTGCCGCGCCTTCGCGATATTCTGCCGGGTCAGCGGCATACTGGCCAGGGACATGATGCCGCCGCGCAAGGGCGGCGACAAGGTTCAGGGCGTTCCGCTCTGAGGTCATCGCAAGTATAAATCCCCTTCTTTATGAGGCTCGAGATTCTTCGCGACTTCATTTCCCAGAAATACTGAAATCTCTTTCAATCGATTGATATTGTTTCTCTTTCGAGAAATGGCCGTTTCGGGTCTTGCCGTTGTCATATGCCTTTGACACAAGAGGCGCGCCCGCGTCACGGGCATGCGTTTCGAACGAGGATTGCTGCTTCATGAATGCTTCCGCGAACACCATCGCCGGCCTTGACCGGATACTCACCATGGAAGTGGTGCGCGTCACCGAACGCGCCGCCGTCGCCGCCGCCAGGCTGCGCGGACGCGGCGACGAGAAGGCGGCCGACCAGGTCGCGGTCGACGCGATGCGTTCGGAACTGAACCGCCTGAACATCAAGGGCACGGTGGTGATCGGCGAGGGCGAGCGTGACGAAGCGCCGATGCTTTACATCGGCGAAGAGGTCGGCACCGGTAAGGGGCCGGCGGTGGACATCGCACTGGATCCGCTGGAAGGCACCACGATCTGCGCCAAGAATCTGCCGAACGCGCTGGCCGTCATCGCCATTGCCGAGAAGGGCAGCCTGCTGTTCGCGCCGGACGTCTATATGGACAAGATTGCCATTGGCCCAGGCTATCCGGAAGGCACGATCGATCTCGACGCATCGCCGGCCGACAACATTGCAAGCCTTGCCAAGGCCAAGGGCGTGCCGGTTAATGAAGTCACCGCCTGCATTCTCGACCGGCCGCGCCACGCCAAGCTGATCGAGGCCGTGCGGGCCACGGGCGCTGCTATTCGGCTGATCGGCGACGGCGACGTCGCAGGCGTCATCCACACCACCGACCCCGAGGAGACCGGCATCGACATCTACATCGGATCGGGCGGCGCGCCGGAGGGCGTGCTGGCGGCGGCTGCGTTGCGTTGCACCGGCGGCCAGATGCAGGGCCGTCTCATCCTCGACACGCCTGAAAAGGTCGAGCGTGCAGCGAAGATGGGCATCGCCGATCCGAACAAGGTCTACCGGGTCGATGAAATGGCGCGCGGCGACGTGCTGTTCGCGGCGACCGGCGTCACCGACGGCAACATGCTGGCCGGCGTGAAATTCGGCCGTAACTACATCACCACCGATACCATCGTGCTGCGCTCGTCCTCGCGCACCGTTCGCGAGATCAAGGCCCGCCATCAGGACTTGGATAAGTTTTGATTTTCGCCGGTTTCGCCGTATTGAGCCATTCCATGTGGCTCGATACGGCGATGGGTAGGCCCTGAATGACGGGCGAAAAGCGGTTCTTTCTTGATGTCAGGCGCTCGGCCACCGGCCTCGCCTGGGTGCACCGACTATCCGAACGGCAGGATATGACGGCGCTGGCCATCGCCCAGGGGCATGGCGTTCCGGATATCGTTGCCCGCGTTCTGGCGGGGCGCGGCGTTACCGCCGTCGGCACCGAACGGTTCCTCGACCCAACCATTCGCGACCTTTTGCCGGATCCGGCCTCGCTGACCGACATGAACAAGGCCGCCGTGCGGCTCGCTGAAGCGATCATACGGGGCGAACGGATCGCCATCTTCGGCGATTATGATGTCGACGGCGCGGCGTCCTCGGCGCTGCTCAAGCGGTTCCTCGACGTCTTTTCGATCCCTTCGGAAATCTACATTCCCGACCGCATCTTCGAGGGCTACGGCCCCAATCCCGACGCGATGCGCGAATTGGTCGGGCGTGGCGCGAGCCTGATCGTCACCGTCGATTGCGGCACCAACAGCGCCGCTTCCATCGATGCTGCCAAGGAAGCCGGCGCCGATGTCGTGGTGCTCGATCACCACCAACTGGGCGGCGCGCTGCCGGCGGCGACCGCGGTCGTCAATCCGAACCGCGAGGACGACCTTTCGGGGCAGGGGCATTTGTGCGCGGCGGGCGTGGTGTTCCTGACGCTGGTGCAGACGGCCAAGCTGCTGCGCGAACGGGTGCCGGATGCGCCGAAGCCGGACCTGCTTGCCATGCTCGATCTCGTCGCGCTGGCAACGGTGTGCGATGTCGTGCCCCTGGTTGGTGTCAACCGCGCCTTCGTGGTGAAGGGGCTGCAGGTCGTGCGCCAGCAAAGGAATGTCGGACTGGCCGAATTGACGCGGGTTGCGCGCGTCGGCGAGCCGGTCAACACCTTCCATCTCGCCTTCCTGATAGGCCCACGCATCAATGCGGGCGGACGCATCGGCGATGCCGCGCTCGGCAGCCGGCTCCTTGCTACGGACGATCCGGCCGAGGCGCGGGGGATTGCCGAGACGCTCGACCGGCTGAACCAGGAGCGCCAGGTGATGGAACAGGAGATGCTGGCCCAGGCGCGCGCCGAAGCGGACGCCGAACTGGCTGGCGGCGAGGGGCCGGCGGTAATCGTGACGGCGTCTGAACAATGGCATCCCGGCATCGTCGGGCTGATTGCTTCCCGGCTCAAGGACCATGCGCGTCGGCCGGCCTTTGCCATCGCCTTCAACGCCAATGGCACTGGCACCGGCTCGGGCCGTTCGGTTCCGGGTTTCGATCTCGGACGATTGGTGCGCGAGGCGGCGGAAGCCGGCTTGATCGTCAAGGGCGGTGGCCATGCGATGGCGGCGGGGATCACCGTGGACCGTCAGAAGCTGGGCGCCTTGCGCGCTTTCTTCGAGGAACGCGCGGCGGCCGACGTGTTCCGCCTGCGTGACGAGGAGAGCCTCCTGGTGGATGGCGCGCTTGCCGCCGAGGGCGCAACACTGACCCTGCTCGACAATCTCGAGAAGGCCGGTCCGTTCGGCACCGGCCATGTGCCGCCGCTTTTCGTGCTGCCGCGCCACAAGCTTGCCGATGCGCGCGCCGTCGGCACCAATCACATCCGTGTCGATCTGGTTTCGGACAGCGGCGGGCGCATCCAGGCGATGGCATTCAGGGCCGTGGACACGGTGCTGGGCGACTTCTTGTTCAAGAACCGGGGCCGCACCCTGCATGTCGCCGGCTCGATTGGCGGCAACTACTGGAACGGCAATCGCAGTGTCCAATTCCGCATCACCGATGTGGCAATGGCCTGAAAGCTACGCGACCAGTATCCCGGAACAGGCCGACAAGATTGATAGCCGGTCAGGCCAAGACGGCCTGGAGCCGCCGCAACTCATCGACATGCGCCATGGTTGCCTCATAACCCAGCCGGATCGCCTCGTCGGCGCGGTGGAATTCGGTGAGCCCGACATGGCCGAGCTTGGGCTGTAGCGACAGATCGGGCGGATCACCGGCCAGCCTGGCGCGCGAGATGCGATCCTGAATGATGTTGAACGCCTCGACCATCATGCCGGTGATGCCGAGCCTCGTGCCCTGCGCGGTGGCGTTGGGGTCGTGCCGAGTAGGCCTTGCCGCATCCTTCTGTATCATCAACTCGCCAGCGCTATGCTTGATCACCGCGGCGCGGCCGAACAGGTCGTAATGGAGGTTTACCGCCACCACCATCGGCTGTTCGTAGGCACGGCAGACCGACACCGGCACCGGGTTCACCAGCGCGCCATCGGCCAGCACGCGGCCGTTGCAGTTGACCGGTTCGAAGACGCCAGGCAAGGCATAGGATGCCCGCATGGCAGTGACCAGCGAACCCTGGGTGATCCAGATTTCGTGACCGGTCCTGACTTCGGTGGCGACCGCCACGAACGGTTTCGGGAGATCCTCGATACGAAGACCGTCAAGATGTTCGCGCAGACGGGCATCCAGCTTCATGCCTCCGAACAGGCCGCTGCCGCCGAGATTGATGTCGAGCAGGCCGAAGATGCGTCGCCGGGTCAGGCCGCGCGCGAATTCTTCCAGTTCGTCCAATTTGCCGGCGAGGTAGCAGCCGCCCACCAGCGCGCCGATCGAGGTGCCGGCGATCATCGAGACTTCGAGGCCGACTTCGTCCAGTGCCCGCAGCACGCCGATATGGGCCCAGCCGCGTGCCACGCCGCCGCCGAGGGCGAGGGCAATTCCGCATTTCTTGGGATGTTTGAATTCGGGCGCCCCGTCGGACGACGACGGATCATTCGCGTCGCGAGCGATTCCCCTGCCACGCAATGACGCCCATTCGAGCATCACAATCTCCCTAACCCGCGACCAATATAGAGATTGGCCGTATCGAAATCGTGAATCGGGGCGAAGTTGGTCCCGGCGGGATGGTCAACGTGGCGTCCGATAGGTTTCCTGCGCATCGAACAGCGGCTCGGAGCCATCTCTGGCAAGTATTGCCTTGCCTTCGACAAGCGCCACCGTCCGATAAAAGCAAGAACGCCGACCGGTGTGACAGGTTGCATCGTGGCCGGAGACTTTTACGCGAAGCCAGACGGCGTCCTGATCGCAGTCGGTCTTGATCTCGACAACGTGCTGGAAATTGCCCGATGTCTCGCCCTTCTTCCACAAGGCGTTGCGCGAACGCGACCAGTAGTGGGCGATGCCGGTTTCCATTGTCAGGGCGAGCGCCTGCGCGTTCATGTGCGCCACCATCAGCAGCGTGCTGTCTTCGGCGTCGGTGACGACAGCCGTCACAAGCCCTGCCGCATCGAAGCGCGGCGTGAACACACTGCCTTCCTCGAGCAGGCTCTTGTCCTTGGAGGGTTCGGAAAACTGCAGAGCGGTCATCGCCTAATCCTGGGCCGGATCCTGAAAATTCTGGAGCCGGCGAAGCGAATCAAGCTCCGCTGCCGGCGCGCACCATGGTAACGAACCGGACCTGTTCCTCGGGATTGTCCCGGAAAGAGCCGGTGAAGGTGGAGGTCAGGGTCGTCGACCCCTGCTTGCGGATACCGCGCATGGCCATGCACATATGCTCGGCCTCGACCATCACGGCAACGCCGCGCGGATTTAGCACGTCCTGGATGACGCCGGCAATCTGGGCGGTCATCGCCTCCTGCGTCTGCAGGCGGTGCGCAAAGATGTCGACGACGCGGGCGATCTTCGACAGGCCGACGACCTTGCCGTCCGGCAGGTAGCCGACATGCGCCTTGCCGATGATCGGCACCATGTGGTGCTCGCAATGCGAGTGGAACTTGATGTCGCGGACGATGACGAGGTCGTCATAACCGGCAACCTCCTCGAAAGTGCGGCCAAGTTCCTCGGCCGGGCACATGTCGTAGCCGCCGAACATCTCGCGATAGGCCTTGGCAACGCGCTTCGGCGTGTCGACCAGGCCTTCGCGGTCCGGATTGTCACCGGTCCAGCGCAAAAGCGTGCGCACCGCTGCCTCGACCTCTTCCTGGCTCGGACGGTCAGTGACCGGCTTCTCCATATAGGACGAGGTCGGCATGATCTTCTTGATGACGGCATCCATGAAAGGCATCTCCCGTAGTTCCCTTCATAGAGGGAACGAGTTGAACGGACCACTGCCTTTTGCGGTAGCGGAAACCCCACCCGGCTTCCCGCCCGAAAGCGGCGTGAAGAAGAGACCGAACGACGCGACAGCCCATCGCCTTGTCGATACCGGACCCAAGGCATTATATATGGTCGTGCCGAGCGAATGAAAGATGCGCCAGCAGCATTCGATGATCGTGCCAGCACGGCGGATTGAAAGATTATGATCGACGACGTCTATAATGCGAAAATTCTCGGTTTTGCCGGAAATATCGCCCGCATCGGTAGGCTCGACCATCCCGATGCGACTGCCAAGGCGCATTCGAAGCTCTGCGGTTCGACCGTTACCGTCGATCTGCGGATGCAGGACGGCATTGTCACCGATTTCGCGCATGATGTGAAAGCATGCGCGCTCGGACAGGCTTCGTCCTCGATCATGGCCGCCAATGTCGTTGGTGCTACCGCCGAGGAGTTGCGCGCCGTGCGCGACACCATGTTGAAGATGCTGAAGGAAAATGGCGCGCCGCCAAATGGGCGTTTTGCCGATCTGAAATATCTGGAGCCGGTGCGCGACTATAAGGCACGTCATGCCTCGACGATGCTGACCTTCGATGCCGTGGTCGATGCGATCGGCCAGATCGAGCAGAAGCGCGCCGAAGCCGCCGCGTGAGCAGTCGTTCCGCCGGGTGATTAGCCGGCCAACGCCGCGAAATAAGCTTTTTCGATCTGCGCAGCCATCACGTCGGCACCGAATTTTGCGGTCAAGTCGGCCTGTTGCGGCATGGTTTCCCGATAGGCGTCGAGGTCGGCCAAGGCTTCACTCATCTTCTCGCCAACCACGCCCGCGTCGGGCTGTGTCAGGGCAGGGGAACCGATCCCGAAGATTTCCGGAATGCCGCCCACGGCGGTGGCGATCATCGGTTTTTCGGCCGCGAGCGTTTCAAGCACGATGTAAGGCATCGCCTCCGCTCGCGACGGCACGACGACAAGCTGCGCCAACGCGAAGGCCGCGCGGGCGGGCATCGGTTCGAGGAACTGGATACGGTCGTCGAGACCGAGGCGCAGCACCTGGGACCGGTAGCGGGGCAGGTCTTCGCCGTCGCCGACCATCACCGCATTGATGGTACGCCCGAGGCGAATCTCGGCCTGGGCAACCGCGTCGATGAAGATGTCTGGGCCTTTCAGGTCGCGCATCATGCCGATGTAGAGGAGATCCGCAGCATCGGCCTTCGAGACCACCGGTTCGAATTCCGCGGCGCGCAGGCCGTTATAGACCAGCGTGTTGGGCACACGCGGTTCGCCAACCTTGCGGCGATAGGCCTGCCTTTCATAGTCGGACACGAACAGCAGATAGTCTGTGAAATACGCCATCGTCCACTCAAGCGCGAAGAACAGCTTTCCGGTGGCTGTGCGTTCGTCGTAGTGGAGACTGCCGCCATGCGGCGAATAAAGGCGGGCCACGCGAGACCTTGAAACCCGCAACAGTGAGCCGAACAGACGCGCATAGGCGCCACCCTTGGCGCCATGGCCATGGAGCACGTCCGGCTTCAATTCCTTGATGATCTTGAAGGTACGCCAGGCCGAAGCCGCGTCCCCGGGACCGATGTGGCGCTGCATCGGCGTACGATGCACACCGAGCGCCAGAACCCCTTTCATGTCTTCGAAGAGCGCTTCTTCGAGCGCACCGCCCGTCGTCGAATCGCAGACGATGCCGACCATGTGGCCTGCCGCCGCCTGCGCATCGGCCAGATCGCGCACATGGCGGAAAATACCGCCGACGGGCGAACGGAAGCAATGCACGATGCGGAGGGAGGAAGGCGCCACGTTGTCAGAACAGACGTTCGCGGACATAGACCGTGTCGCCGGGCAGCAGCGGGTCGGATGTCACCACCCGGCCGGTCATGACCTCTCCGTTGATGTCGCGTGTGACGTCGACCATTGATTGATTGGCCCTGGCGGAGAAGCCGCCGGCGATGGCGATCGCCTTCTGAACGGTCAGGCCCGGTACATAGGAATACTGGCCGGCGGCGCCAACCTCGCCCATCACGAAGATCGGCCGGTAGCGGTCGATCTCGACCGAGACGTCGGGATCGCGCAGGTAGCCCTGGCGCAATTTGCCGGCGATCGCCTTTTCCAGCTGCTGCGCCGTGCTGCCGCGGGCCGGCACCGAGCCGACAAGCGGGAAGGAGATGTAGCCGGACTGGTCGACGCTGTAGGTGTTGGTCAGCCCATCCTGCTCGAATACGGTGATGCGGACCCGGTCGCCGGCACCAAGCCGGTAGGGTTGCGTCAGCACGTCATGAAAAGCTGCTGGGGTCGGGCGATAACTGGAACAGCCAGCCAGCAGCGACACCGCAAGCAATGCGCAAGTGAGCGGGGCAGGACATCTCATGGCTGGGCACGTACCTTTGAGTGGTCGCCAGATGTGCGGCGACGTTCAGGATCGAGTCTTGTTATCGGTCTGTTAGGGTTAATGGCCGGTAAAGGGAGTGCCGGTTCTGCGGTCCGAAATAAGGTCCGCGCGCGAAAAAGGTGGCGATCCGGCATTGGTGGCTCGGCGGTGTCTGCTTTCGCTCTTCCGCCGGCCCAATTGCCGGGCGGTTCTCTTAACCAGTGAGTTACCATAGTTGTTTACCTTGCATGCGACCCAGTATGGGAGCGGGATACATGTCAGGCGTACAGTCCAGCGCAGCAGATCTTGATGTCGATTTGAGGCAGCTCTTCGCAAGTCTTGCGCGGAACTGGCTTCGAATCCTCGTGGTTGCGTTGATCGTGGCGGGTCTCGCCTTCGCGCTCGCATGGCTGACGACGCCGCTTTACAAATCCGAAACGCGGCTTTTGATCGAAGCGCGTGAATCGGTATTCACCCGTCCGAACACGACCAACGATGCCGACCGGCCGCTTTTCGACGAGGAAGGCGTGACCAGCCAGGTCGAGGTGGTCTCATCGACCGACATTCTCAAGCAAGTGGCGAAGCAGCTGAATCTGTCCACGCTGCCCGAATTCGACGAGACGGTGAAGATGTCGTCGATCAGCAGGTTGCTGATCCTGGCCGGGCTGAAGAGCGATCCAAACGAGATTCCGCCGGAAGAGCGCGTGCTCAAGAAGATGCACGAGAAGCTCAACGTTTATCGTGTTGAAAGATCTCGCGTTATCGTCATCGAATTCTCGTCGCGCGATCCCAAGCTGGCGGCCGATGTGCCTAATGCCATCGCCGATGCCTACCTCGCCTTGCAACGCGGTGCCAAGCTGCAATCGAACACGGAAGCGACCGACTGGCTGGCACCGGAAATTGCTGACCTGTCGAAGCGCGTGAAAGACGCCGAAGCGAAAGTAGCCGAATATCGTGCGCAGTCCGATCTGCTGATCGGCCAGAACAATTCGGTGCTGGCTACCCAGCAGCTTTCGGAAATGTCCAGCGAACTGTCGCGCGTGCGCGCCAACCGTGCGTCGGCCGAAGCGACGGCGCAAGGCGTGCGCAAGGCTCTCCAGAGCGGAGGTTCCCTGGATTCGCTGCCGGAAGTGATGTCGTCCGCCGCCATCCAGAGGCTGCGCGATCGGCAGGGGCAGATCAAGAGCGATATCGCAGACCTTTCGACGACGCTGCTCGACAACCATCCCCGTATCCGCTCGCTGAAGTCGCAGCTTGCCGATATCGATGGCCAGATTCGCACCGAGGCGCAAAAAGTGCTGGCCGGTCTCGTCACCGAGGCCGATACCGCCAAGGAGCGTGAGAGCCAGCTCGTGGCGGATCTCAACCGGTTGAAGGCCGAATCGGCCCGTGCCGGCGAGGAACAGGTCGAACTCAACGCGCTGGAGCGCGAGGCGACCGCCCAGCGCCAATTGCTGGAATCCTATCTGACCCGCTACCGCGAGGCATCGTCACGCCAGGACCGCAACTATCTGCCGGTCGACGCCCGCATTTTCTCGCGCGCGATCGTTCCGACCGAGCCCTATTTCCCCAAGATGCTGCCGATCGTCGGTGCCGCCTTTGCCGCGTCGCTGCTGGTCATGGCCATCATCACCTTGCTTCGCGAATTGTTCTCCGGCCGCGCGATGCGCCCGGCCAGCGGTCCGCGGCCGGAACCGGTGAGAGAGGTGCCCATGCCAGCCGTTCGGGACGATGATCGGCCCGTGCCGCCGGTGGCGAAACGCGATCTGATGGAAACGACTGCGCCGGCTGCTCGCCTGCAGGCCTCCGACGACGAGCGCGCCGCCGCCGTCCGCAAGGCGGCAGCCCTGATCGAGAATGCCGCGGTCGGCAGGCCGGCTGTGAAGGAAAAGGCACCGGAACCCAGCGATGCGGGGCTCGGAGAAATCGACATCGAGAAGGCCGCCGAAAGGCTGATCACCAGCGGCGCGGCACGCGCGATCTTCGTTTCGCCCGAGGGTGACGAAGCGGCGGCCAGTTCCATCCTGGTGGCCCGCGAGGTCGCGGATGCCGGCTTGCGTGTGCTCCTGATGGATCTGACCGCATCGGGTGCCGCCTCGCGCCCCTTGCTCGACAGCAGCGCCTATGCCGGCATCACGAACCTGTTGGCTTCGGAAGCGCAATTCAGCGACGTCATCCATGCCGATCACTATTCCGATTGCCATGTGATTCCCGCCGGAACCGCCGACCCGATGCGCGCCATGCGGGCAGCCGACCGGTTGCCGATCATTATGCAGTCGCTCACCACCGCCTACGACCTTGTCGTGGTGGAATGCGGACCGGCCGATGCGGACGGCATCCGCCGGCTGGTGGGCGAGGCGACGGAGGTTTTCGTCAGTGTGCTGGAGCCGAGCGAGGCGATCACCGAAGCCGCTGTCAAACTGATCGAGAGCGGTTATCCGGACCTGATCCTGGTCACGCCTGCCGGGCATGGCACGCCAGGCGCGCCGGTCTCCGGCCGTTCGGCCGCGTAGCGGACGGGCAGGGGCGTCTCAGTCTTCCGAGGTTGCCGCCGGCTGTTCGTGGCCCGCGGCCCTGCGGCGCAAAGCTTTGGTGAATTTCCAGATGGTCGGGCTGTTCTTGATGAAGGCCTTGACCCGCGCGCCCTGATGCAGGCTCGAAGCCAGGGCGCGTCCTTTCAACGTCAGCGGCACCATCGCGTCCCGGTGCAGGATTTCGATATCGCACCATTGTCGTTTGTACGGCTCGTCGCCAACAGAGAAATCGTAGACGGCGTTGCCTTGTTCGCAGGCTTCCTGGATGTTGTCGAAGAACAGGAAATCGCCGGGGCTTGCCGACGAAAGCTCGTCTTCGAGAATCGCACCGAATTCGCATACGAGCCGGCGCGGCGCGTGGCTCGATCCGGTCACCGCGCGCAACTTGCCGGCCACTTCAAGCCCATGAAGCACGAAGGAAGGTTTCTCTTCGTCGAGTGCCTCCGCAAACAGGGCATGGAAGAAAGCGCGCACGCGCGGGTCGCCGAAGACATTGGCGATGCCCATCTTGCGGAAACGCTGTTCCTTCATGGCCAGGAAGGCTTCCAACAGGCGACGGGTTTCGTCCGCTGACCGGGCTTCGATTCTGGAAAAACCGCCCGCCGTCTCGAATTTGCGGGCCTGCGAGCGGTGTTTCTTGCGTTTGCGTTTGCCGCTGGTGCGCTCGAGCACTTCCTCGAAGCCGCCGCTCAGATCCACCGCCAGCGACAGATTGGGGCTTTGAAAAGAGGGGAGCGCCGACAGCGGATTGACCAGCCCGTCGAGGTCAGGCTGCAGTCGCTGCAGGGCGATCAGGTCGATATCCGGACGGGCTCTCTTGATGGCGTCGAAGAGCCTGCTCAGGTCAGCTGCGGCCAGGGGGCTGTCGGATGTCTGCGCAAAGGGAGGGAAGTTGCCGTTGGCGTGACGTCCACCCATAAAGCGGGCGACCTTGAATGGCCCGGAGCGCTCGACTTCCAGAGCCATGGCAAGCAGCGGCTGCTCGCCCGTTTTCAGCCAGGCGATCAAGGCGTCCGGGCGCAGATTGTCGATCCAGTGTCGTATCCACAGCGCGCTTTGCGGCGGCGCATGGGGGGCGGTCCGGCTGAAGTCTCCGTAGGACGCGATCGCTTCGGCGGAGGCAGATTGAACGGTGGCCACTACCGCCGGCGCCTGATGTGGTGCCGCGGTTGCCGCGAAAGTCTTGCCGTCCCCCGACGCCGTCGCGTCCGCCATACCTGCATCGTCCCATTGGCGCCGTGCAGTGAGCCTGCATCACGCGGGCGCGCTATGAAGCCTGAATATTAGGCCAAAAAGATAAATGAATCTTGGATTTGACCGTTAGTTCTTCGGGCGCGGCTCCAGGATCAGCCATTTGATGATGCCCATGGCGGGCAGCACCCAAAGCAGACCGCTGAAGATAAAAAAAGCGAGGTGGACCAAGGGGCCGGATTCCGAGAGCTGTGCCACGGCGACGATCGTCGCGACGATGGCGTAGATGATGACCAGCGCCACCAAAAGCACGGTTCCGATCAGCTTCTTGAGACGCAGGGGCATGGCGCAGATCCTTTGTGGTTTCGATTATGCCGAATGTCGGCCGCGCGCAACCGGCAAGGCTAAGCGGCGCGACGGCGTGCCGCGCTGCTTCGTCTTGCCAGTTTCGCCGCTATGGTTCACCTAACCGCTCGTTGGAGCGCAGCATGTCCATTTGAACGCGCAAAGGGTGCTTCAGCGCTTTGAATCCGCGCATCGTGCCTGCCGAAAACCGATTCCGGTTTCACTGCCGATGCGTTAGCCTTCGGAGAAGCCATGACTTCCGCCGCCGACATTGCAGCCCCGGCTGCCGAACAGGATCGCGAGTTGCGCAACCGCGCATGGGTTCGCGGCTGGCTTTATGTCGTGCTCCTGGCGCTCTTTGCGTTGGTGATGGTGGGTGGCGCCACCCGCATGACCGGCTCGGGTCTGTCGATCACCGAATGGAAGCCCATCCATGGCGTCATCCCGCCACTCAACCAGGCCGAATGGCAGGAAGAGTTCGAGAAATATCAGCAGATTCCGCAGTATCAGCAGGTCAACAAGGGCATGTCGCTGGACGAGTTCAAAGGCATCTTCTGGTGGGAGTGGGCGCACCGGCTTCTGGCCCGTGGCGTCGGCTTCCTGGTTGCTGTTCCGCTTGTCCTGTTCTGGGTGACGCGGCGGCTGGAAAGTAGGCTGAAACCGCGCCTGATCGGCCTCCTGGCCCTGGGTGGACTGCAAGGGGCCATCGGCTGGTGGATGGTTGCGTCAGGGTTGGCGGAGCGCGTGTCGGTCAGCCAATATCGGTTGGCGACACATTTGACGCTCGCCTGCATCATCATCGTGGCGGTGACCTATATTGCGCGCGGCGTCGCTCGCTATTCGGAGCGGCCGGCCGGGCGCGGCGCGCAACGTTTCGCCGGTCTCATGGTGCTGCTCGTGTTGATCCAGATCTATCTCGGCGCGCTGGTCGCCGGCCTGCATGCGGGCCTGACCTACAACACCTGGCCGCTGATGGACGGCGCCATCATCCCGGGTGACCTGTTCGTCATGGATCCCGCCTGGCGCAATCTGTTCGAAAATCCAAAGACGGTGCAGTTCGTGCACCGCATGTTCGCCTATACGGTACTGGCGATAGCCCTATGGCACGCGCTGGCGACCACCAGGTCGGCACCCGGCAGCACCCACGCGCGCCGCGCCTGGCTGTTGTTCGTTCTGGTGCTGGGGCAGGCGGCCATCGGCGTCGCGACGCTGTTGATGATGGTGCCGCTGGATGTGGCGCTGACACACCAGGCTTTCGCGATGATCGTGCTGATCTTCGCAACCGCGCATTGGCGTGGCACCAAGGGCGCTTATCCGCTGGAAACCCAGGTGGTGGTCCGGTCCTAGGCTTGGCGCCGGTAGCCAGACCACGGCGCGAGCGAGCCGGAACCGCTACGCCCGGCCTCAGAAATTATGATCGCGAACAGTGCGGACGACTGAAACGACTGCCAGTTCGCGGCGCTCGTCCTCATCGCTGCCGTCTTCGGCATGCCAGGACGACGACAGGCAACCATATGCGATCGCGTGGTCGAGCAGACGGCGGGGATCCTGCCGCATCGTGCGCGAGAAGATCGTCACCATGGTGGAGATCCGGTCCGGGTCGACGCACAGCGCTTCCCGCTCGAGCGGGTTGAAGAACATGTTGGCGGCATCGAAGCCGGGATCGCCCAATATGCCCTTGGGATCGATCGCCAGCCAGCCGCGCGGCGACTGGATGATGTTGTCGTGGTGGATGTCGCCGTGAAGCGGGCGCACGTCCAGCGGGTCGGACAACAGGCGCTCGGCGATTTCGGCTCCCTCGACATAGATAGTTTTCTGTCCAGCGGCCCGATCTGCCTCGGCCTTGGCAAAAAGGCTGACAAAGCGATCCCGCAGCGGCTGCAGGTCACCGGGCAGGGCATGAGATGATGGAGCGTGCAGCCTTGCCATCACGTCGGCGGCGATTTCAGTGGCTGCTGTATCACCCACGTCGTCCAATACGGCGGTGAGATGGCGCTCGCCGGCATATTCGATCAGCATCATCTTGTCTTCGCTGTCGAACAGCCGGATGAGCCCTTCGCCACGCCGCCATGCCAGAAGATGGGCGCCGCGCAACTCGTCCTCGACGTCGTCGAAATCCTTCAGCGCCTTGACGATGGCCGGCATGCCATTGGTCTGGCTAACCTTCCAGATACGGCTTGAGAATGTTTCGGCAATCAGGGTGGGCTCGCTGACATTCCAGCGCGCCGGCAAGGCAGGCGGTTGCATGAGGATTTTTCCTGATGGATCGAGGCCGCGCCAATGGCGCGGCCAGGCTCTTGTACCGAAGTAAAGATCAGCCGTTGAGGCCGAGCATCAGATCGAGGTTCTGCACAGCCGCGCCCGAGGCTCCCTTGCCGAGGTTGTCGTAGACGGCGACGAGCAGCGCCTGGGCGCGGGCATCGTTGGCGAAGACGTAGAGCTTCATGCGATTGGTGTCGTTGTACTCTTCCGGGTTCAGTTCCGGCACGCGGTCGACCGCTTCATAGGGTGCCACCTCGACCACGCCGCCCTTGATGGCGGCGAAATGGTCGGCGATGGCCGCGTGCAGTTCCGCGCCGGTCGGGATGTGATGCAACTGTCCAAGTTGCAGCGGCACCACCGTGATCATGCCCTGCGCGAAATTGCCGACGGCCGGCTGCATCAATGCGTCGTGCTTGAGCTTCGCATAGGCCTTCAGTTCCGGCAGATGCTTGTGCTTCAGGGCCAGTGCGTAAGGTGTGAACTCCGAGGCGTTCTCGCCCTTGGCTTCATAATCTTCGATCATCGTGCGGCCGCCGCCCGAATAGCCCGAGATACCGTTGAAGGTCACCGGATAGTCGGCCGGCAGCAGGCCGGCCTCGACGAGTGGGCGCAGCGTAGCGATCGGGCCCTGCGGCCAGCAGCCGGGGTTGGCGACACGCTTCGCCGAGGCGATGCGCTGCGCTTGTTCCCTGTCCATTTCCGGGAAACCATATTCCCAGCCGGCCGCCACGCGGTAGGCGGTCGAGGCGTCAATGACCCGGGTCGTGTCGTTGGAGATCAACGACACGCTTTCCCTGGCGGCGTCATCGGGCAGGCAAAGGATGGCGACATCGGCGGCGTTGAGGAACTCGGCGCGGGCCGCGGTCTCCTTGCGGCGCTCAGCCGGAATGGAGATGATCTCGAGATCGCCGCGACCTGCCAGCCGGGTCCTGATCTGCAGGCCGGTGGTGCCGTGTTCGCCGTCGATGAAGATTTTCGGTTTCATTGCCTGTCTGGTCCGATGTTTTGTGGCCGGGACGTCAGATGTCCTGGCCGGTATGCGCTTGGTTGTTGTTGTCTTCGGCTCTCGCCTTCTTCTCAGCAAGCAGGCCGAGATAATGCATGGCGATGGTCGAGCCGGCGATCGCCGTTATATCGGCATGGTCGTAGGCTGGTGCAACCTCCACCACGTCGGCGCCGACCATGTCGATCTGGCCAAGCAGCCGCAGGGTCGACAGGATCTTGGAGGATGTCGGGCCGCCGGCTACCGGCGTGCCGGTCCCCGGAGCGAAGGCCGGGTCGAGGCAATCGATGTCGAAGGTGACGTAGGTCTTGCGGCCGCCGGTGCGTTCGACGATGGCGTAGGCGATGTCGGCGGCGCGCATCTCCTCGACTTCGTAGCCGTGCAGGATCTTGATGCCGAACGTGTCCGGTGCATGCGTGCGGATGCCGATCTGGATCGACCGGTCGGGGTCGATCAGGCCTTCCTTCACCGCGCGGCCGACGAAGGAGCCGTGGTCGATGCGCTTGCCGTCATCCGGCCAGGTGTCCTGATGCGCGTCGAACTGCACCAGCGCCAGTGGGCCATGTATGGCTGCATGCGCCTTCAGGATCGGATAGGTGACGAAGTGGTCGCCGCCGAGCGACAAAAGGAACGCGCCGCTTTTCAGGATCTTGGCGGCCTCGCGCTCGATGATGCCGGGCGTCTTCTGGTGATTACCCGAATCCAGCAGGCAATCGCCGTAGTCGACAACCGCGAGATGATCGAAGAACTCGCGCGCAAACGGATATTGCGGATCGTTGTCGAAGATGGCGGAGGCGCGGCGAATCGCCTGCGGCCCGAATCGCGCACCGGGGCGGTTGGTGACGGCGGCATCGAACGGAATACCCCAAACGACGGCATCGGCCCCCTTCACGTCCTTGGTGTATTTGCGGCGCATGAACGACAAAGCGCCAGCGTAGGTCGGCTCATAAGAGGGACCGGTTTTGCCGCGTGCGGTGAAAGCGTGGTCGATGTTCTTGTTCGACATCACGTGCTCCTACGGTTGATCGGGCAGCGACACATAACGGACCGGATCGCAACATGCCAGTCACGAGACCGGAATGGGCGTGGTCCATGGCACCCCAAGCCATTCCCGGGCGCACCCAAATCGCGCGAACCTCTCCGCCCGGTTCGTCGAAAGACTGGCGGTTCCCTGGACTTTCCATCATGGTTTCATTGCACAAACACGACAGCCTTCAGTCGTGAGTACCAACTGCCGCGGGCTGGCCTCATTCTAATCCGCCGCGTGTCTGCTTGATCTCGGTCAACACATCCCCACGTGGAAAGGGTGACGCTGAGGCGACAAATGGAGACTGCAATGTACAAGCATATTCTGATCCCCACCGACGGTTCGGACCTGGCCGGCAAGGGCGTGAAGCAGGGGCTTGCGCTGGCCAAGGCGCTTGGCGCGAAGGTGACCGCGGTTACGGCGACAGAGCCGTTCCCGATCTCCGGTCTTGCCATCGGCGCCGGCTGGGTTCCCTCCGAAGCCGACATGCAGGACTTCAACGCCGCCCAGAAGGAAGGTGCCGACAAGATCCTGGCGGCGGTGAAGGCCGAGGCCGCGAAGGTCGGTGTGGAAGTCGACCTCGTCCACGCGCCCGGCGAGCGCGCCGCCGAAGCTATTCTCGACGCTGCGACAACGCGCAAAGTCGATCTGATCGTCATCGCCTCGCATGGTCGGCGCGGTGTCGAGCGCGTGCTGCTCGGCAGCCAGACCGCCGAGGTGCTGGCGCATTCCTCCATCCCCGTGCTGGTGGTGAAGTAGGCCCCGGCCACCTTACCAATCGGTATAGTAGCGGCAATGTTCCTGTGATGTCGGCCCCTCAGGATCGCGACGCCTCAACAAAAGGAGTTGCCCCCATGAGGAAGTACATTGCCGCTGCCGCCGTTGTGTTCGCGCTTGCTGGTGTGAATGGCGCTATGGCCAAGGATCTGAAGGCCACGATCAAGAAGGTCGATGCCGCAACCAGCTCGATCACGCTCGACAACGGCCAGTCGGTGACGTTGCCGGCCGGCGTCAAGGCCGCCTCGCTGAAAGCTGGCGACAAGGTGCTGATCACCTATTCGACGGACGCCGCCGGCAAGGCGACGGTGCAGAGCATCAAGCCTTCGAAATAACCGAGAGGGCGCGCATTCCTTGCGCCTTCGAATGAGACTGCGGTGGTAGTTCGCCACCGATCGGCCGGGCCACAAGCCCGGCCTTTTTGCTGATGGGCATGTGTTCGCGACGCTCAAAGAAAAAGGCCCGCTTGTGGGCGGGCCTTGGTTACGCGACTTGCACTCGTACAGAAATCAGAACCGGTTTACGCGGAGCGTTCGCTTCGCACGGATGGCTTCAATGCAAGCCTGCGTCGATCAGGCGGCCTTCTTGTCGAAGGTGTAGAGCTTGCCGATTTCAGCCTGGACGGTCTTGGCGCCATCGACAACGGTGGTCTTGGCGGTCTCGGCAGCGCCGCGAATGCGCTCGATGTTGGCGGAAGCGTTCTCACGCACAAAGTCGGCCTGGATCTGGACGGCTTCGTTGAAGGACTGCGCACCGGCAACCTTCTCGACCGTGGTCAGCGCATGCTGGACATTGGCCAGCGTCGCGTCGAGCAGGCCGCGGGTGAAGTTGGCGTAACCAACGACGAAGGAGGTGGCGATCTTCTCGGCGCCGTCGTTCAGCTTGGCGACACCGCCGTGCACGCTCTCGGCGCGCTCCTTGGCGGTCGAAGCGCCGCGCTTGACGAAATCGCGGGCAGCAGCCGGAACTTCAAGCTTCGACTGGGCGGTTTCGAAGGCGGACTTGATCGAGGAAAAATAGGTGGACGAAGGGGCGGTGGTCTTGGCGGTCTTGGTCATGGCGATTCCATCCTCTTAAGGAGCTATGGGTTGCGCTCCGGTCAGGATCGACCCGGAGCATGGCGAGCATATAGGAGCAAATATTGTGCACTGCAACATAAAACTTTGGTGCGGTGCAAAATTTCGGGCAACCTGTTGTTGTGGAACGCGTAATTTTGAGCGCGGCTAAACGGTTTCGTCGCCTTTCGAGACCTTGCACTCGGTCGGTTGGCGACCGACATGCGGTGATGTGTTTATGCAAACACTGCGTATCGTATGCGTGGGGCTGCCAAGCTCGGGCAGGGGAATGCTAAGCTTGGGCAGGTTGGATGCAGGATAGACCGTCAATGTCGCAGCAGGATGCAGTCGCGAGCACGGGCTTCGTGGTAGGCGACAAGGATGCCGAGGTGAAACTCGCGGCGCTGAAGCGTACGAAGTTTGTCGCGGCCGCCGCCCTCGGCCTGTGCGTGGTCGTGTTCTTTGTCACGAAATCGCTGGAGGGCAGCCATCCCTGGCTCGCCTTCGTTGCTGCCTTTGCCGAGGCCGCCACCATTGGCGGTCTCGCCGACTGGTATGCGGTGGTGGCGCTGTTCAAGCGGCCGCTAGGCCTGCCCATCCCACACACGGCGATTATCCCGGAGAACCAGACCCGCATCGCCGACAATCTCGGTCGCTTCATCGAGGTCAATTTCCTGGCACCGGGGCCGGTGCGCGAGAAACTCAACGAGGTGGATTTCGCAGCCTTGGTGGCCGACTGGCTCGCACATGAGGAGCGTGCGGCGGGCCTGTCGCGCTTCGTCATGCGATTGGTGCCGCAGACGCTGGGTGCAATCGAACAATCCAGCCTGCGCGACTTCGTTGCCCAGCGCATGCTGGAACAGGTGGAAAAGGTGCAGGTGGCGCCACTGGCGGCTGAACTGCTCTCGGCGTTCACCGACGATCGCCGCCATCAGAAGCTGTTCGACGAGTTCACCAAGGTGGTCGGTCGTTTTCTCGCCGACGAACAGGCGCTGGCGGTGATGCGCGAGAAGATCCGCGAGGAATTGCCGTCGCTGTTCAACCTGTTCCGCGCGGATGCCTATCTGTTGAAGAAGATCGTCGCTTCGGCGGGCTCGCTGCTCGAGGAGGTGAGGGCGGATCCCGACCACCCGATGCGCGAGGAGTTCGATCGTTTCGTCAGGAAATTCATCGAGCGGCTGCGCACGTCAAAGGAATATGCCCGGCGCGCCGAGCAGATGAAGCAGGGGTTCCTCGCCAGGCCGGAAATCCGCGATCTGGCGCACGACATGTGGGAAAGCCTGCGTCGTTTCATCGAGCAGGACGCGGCGTCGGAAAATTCCATGATCCGCGCCCATCTCGCCAATATGTTCGTCGAGGTCGGGCGGCATCTCGCCAGCGACCCGCAGATCAGGGCCGATATGAACCAGGGCTTTGTGGTGGCGCTCGCCTCCTTCGTCGAAACCCAGAAGAGCAGCGTCTCCAAGTTCATCGCCGATCAGGTCAAACGCTGGGATCTCGGCCAGCTTACGCGGCTCATCGAGATGAACATCGGCCGCGACCTGCAATATATCCGCTTCAACGGCATGATCATCGGCGGCCTGGCCGGTCTTGCGCTCTATACGGTCGAGCGACTGTTTCTGATCAATTGACGGTTGTGCCCTGTTGTCTATTCTGACCCCTGCGGCGATCGAGCCGGCAACAAGGGAGGAGAAGACGATCATGGCCAAGCAGCCCGAAACCGAATCCTTCATGGACATGTTCAGCAAGCTCGGCCGCGACCTGAAAATGCCGAAGGTCGATGTCGAGACCATTCTCAGTCATCACCGCAAAAACCTTGAGGCGCTGGAGAAATCGGCCAGGGCAACCGCATCGGGCGCGTCGTCCGTCATGGCCAAGCAGCGCGAGGTGTTGCAGGATTCGCTGCGCGAAATCACCGAACTGGCGCAAAACTACCGTGCTCCCGGCAATCCGCAGGAATTCATAGCCAAGCAGGCGGACTTCGCCCGCAAGTCGTTCGAGACAGCGGTGAAAAATGCCGGCGAAGTGGCCGAGATCGTCAAAAAGTCCGGAACGGAATCGGTCGACATCCTGCGTGCCCGCATCAAGGATGCGATGGACGAGATCCGCGAGGGCTACGAGAAGAAGTAGGTGGCTACCGTCCGCTACTTTGCCGCTGACGTCGATGCTTCCATCGATTTTTACACGAAGCGACTGGGCTTCGTGTTGCGGCAGCAATTCGGCCCCAACATGGCGATCCTCGACCGGAGTGATCTGACGCTCTGGCTTGCGGGGCGCCATGCTTCCGCATCCCGGCCGATGCCGGATGGCACAGTGCCGGAACCGGGCGGCTGGAACAGGTTCGTCATCGAGGTGGAGAACCTGCCGGCCTTGGTGAAGGTTTTGGAAGGCGATGGCGTGCAGTTCCGGAACACGATGATCGAAGGTCCTGGCGGACGACAGGTTTTGTGCATGGACCCGTCCGGCAATGTGATCGAGCTGTTCGAAGCAACGCAGGGCTGATCTGGCTGAAATCGGTTATTTCTCGGGACTGTCAGCCGCTCTTGGTGGGGGAGAACATGAACGACATGCGAGCCACGGTCGCACCCGGCCGCCTGCGCCAGATGCAGATCTACGTCACCGGCGCTGGCGGCAAGCGGCCGGCTGTGCCGGTGGCTCACGACCTGCTGGAACAGGCTGCCGCCCGCAAGATGACGCCGCAAGCCGCCGCCTACATCATCGGCGGCGCCGGTGGCGAGGCGACGATGCGGGCCAATCGCGCCGCCTTTGAACGGCGCCAGATCGCGCCGCGCGTGCTGCGCGACGTTTCAAGTCGTGACCTCTCCGTCACCTTGTTCGGACGCTGGCATTCCGCGCCCATCCTGCTGGCACCCGTCGGCGTTTTGGAGATGGTGCATCCGGAGGCTGATCTTGCGGTGGCGCGCGCTGCGGCAGCTGAGGGCGTCGGCTACGTCTTCTCCAACCAGGCTTCGATGCCGATGGAGCGGGCGGCCGGGGCGATCGGCAATGCGTCGCGCTGGTTCCAGCTCTATTGGTCGAGCGATGATGATTTCGTGCGTTCGGTTGTCGGCCGGGCCGAGCGTTGCGGCTGCGAGGCGATCGTGGTCACACTCGACACGACCTTGCTTGGCTGGCGTCCGCGTGATCTCGACATGGCCTATCTGCCATTCCTGCGCGGGCTCGGTCTTGCTCAATATCTCAGCGATCCGGTTTTTCGCACCAAGATCCCGGCCAGTCCACCTGATACGGGCGTGAAGCCCGCTGGCCTGGACATCGTCTCGACGGCGCTCAGCCTGCGTCGGAAAGGCAAGGAATTTGGCCTGTCGATGCAGCAGATGCGCGCCGCCGTCGCGCATTTCACCGCCACCTATTCGCGTCCCGACCTCAATTGGTCCGACATCGCCCGGCTGCGCGGCATGACGAAACTGCCGATCCTGCTCAAGGGCATTCGCCATGCCGACGATGCGCGGCTGGCGCGGGAGCATGGTGTTGACGGCATCGTCGTTTCCAACCATGGCGGCCGGCAGGTGGACGGCGAGATTGCGACATTGGACGCGCTGCCGGCGGTTGTCGCCGCGGCGGGCGGGCTGCCGGTCCTGCTCGATTCGGGCATTCGTTCGGGCAGCGATGTCGCCAAGGCGCTGGCGCTTGGCGCTGCGGCGGTGCTGGTCGGCCGGCCTTATGTCTATGGCCTGGCGCTTGCCGGCGAGACGGGCGTGCGCGAGGTTATCCGCAACATCGTCGCCGAGTTCGACCTGACACTTGCATTGGCCGGGCTGACTAGGGCTAGCGACCTCGATACATCGCTGTTTGCCGGATAGGGCACGATCACCTCTCCTGTGGGTTTCGCCAATCGGCCCCTGCATCGCAGCCATCATGGTGCTAGACCTCGGCTCCATATGTCTGGAATTTCGCCGGGGTTTTGAATGAAGGTTGGCATCGAGATGGGGACGGCGTCGGGCGCGGCCGCCACGCTCGATCTTGAGGAATTGCTGGCCACGCGCCTTTTGGTGCAAGGCAATTCCGGGTCCGGAAAATCGCATCTGTTGCGTCGGCTGCTCGAACAGAGCGCGCCTTGGGTGCAGCAGGTCGTCATCGATCCCGAAGGCGATTTCGTCACACTTGCCGATCGGTTCGGCCATGTCGTGGTCGATGCGCAGCGCACCGAGGCCGAACTGACCGGCATTGCCGGCCGTATCCGCCAGCATCGCGCCTCGGTCGTGCTCAATCTGGAAGGGCTCGACGTCGAACAGCAGATGCGCGGCGCCGCCGCCTTCCTGAACGGCATGTTCGATGCCGAGCGCGACTACTGGTATCCAGTGCTGGTGGTGGTGGACGAGGCGCAGCTTTTCGCCCCGGCGGTGGCCGGCGAGGTCTCGGACGAGGCGCGCAAAATCTCGCTCGGCGCGATGACCAACCTGATGTGCCGCGGCCGAAAGCGCGGCCTCGCCGGGGTTATTGCCACGCAGCGCCTGGCCAAGCTCGCCAAGAACGTGGCGGCCGAGGCTTCCAATTTCCTGATGGGCCGCACCTTCCTCGACATCGACATGGCGCGTGCCGCCGACCTTCTCGGCATGGAACGGCGGCAGGCCGAGATGTTCCGCGACCTGGCGCGTGGACATTTCGTGGCTCTGGGGCCGGCGATGTCGCGTCGGCCGCTGCCGGTCGCCATCGGCGCGGTCGAAACCTCGGCGCGCTCCGTCAGCCCGAAACTGACGCCGCTGCCGGAAGCGATCGAGGATGTGCAGAGCCTGATCCTGACCCCCAGCCCGGAAGAATTGCGGCAGCCGCCGGCGCGCCGGCCACGTCCCGTGGCGCCGACGCCGACCGCCGACATTCTGGAGCAGTTGTCGCGGTCGCTGCCGGAACAGTCGGCAGCCCTGGAACCGGCGCCGACCCTGTTCGATCAGGCTGAGCGCGAGGTGCTCATCGCTGCAGTCCTGGCGGAGATCGTCGAGGATCCAGACGCGGCTTTTCGTGCCGATTCATTGCTCTATCAGGATTTTCTCGTGCGGTGCCGTATTCGCCGAGTGCCCGGCGAACCACTTGGCCTGCCCGCATTCCGGCGCCGGCTGGCTATTGCCAAGACCGGCATCGACGAAACGACCGCGGCAAGCGATGCCTGGCAGCAGGCACTGGCATTGTCCTCGGATGTCCCGGAAGATTTGCAGGCCGTGTTCCTGATCGTCGCCCAGGCGGCGGTGACCGGTTCGCCCTGTCCGTCGGACGCTGCGTTGGCACGTGCCTATGGCACGCAATCGGCACGGCGGGCGCGGCGGCTGTTGTCCTTCTTCGAGGAGCGCGGCCTTGCCGTGCTGCGCACCGATTTCCACGGCCGGCGTGTCGTCGCTTTCCCGGATCTCGGTTGTGAAACCGCGCCCGGCGATCCCAATCGCGTGGACGACGTGCCGGAACAACAGGCGGCCGAGTGAGCCGTCACGCAGAGCGGTATATGAAACGCTCTAGTTCCGCTTCGGATCGGGGAAGAACAGGCTCTTGAAGCCGCTTCGGTCGAATGGTTTCCATTCTCCCTGGGGCTGCGCCAGGCGATCGGCAATTGCGTAGACCGCCGCGGGGTGATGGCCGAGGCCGCAATGGCTCGCTTCCACCTCGATGCTCTCGGTGTGCGGGAGGTCGTTTTCCATGCAGGCTTGCCAGGCGCAGATACCATCGGTGCGGCTGTAGATCGCCGTTGTCGGCACCGGGGGCGATTCCGAAATGGCGCCACCCATATGGCCTTCGCGATCGTCGACCTTGTGGCCGGAGGTGAACTCGTAGAGCTTCCAGGCATTGGTGGCACGCGGGTCGCCGTTGAACGGGCTGCCGAGCGTGATCACCAGCCGCACCTCGTCGGGCAGCATCTTGGCGAGCTGGCGCGCATAGATGCCGCCGAGGCTCCAGCCGACGAGGCTGACCTTGCGGCCATGCTTGTCGGCCAGCGCCTTGAGGCGGTCGACCATCTTTCGCTCGACACCAGGCAGCGGGCCGTAGTTGCGGCCGAGGTCCCAGCCATAGGCGGCGTAGGCCTTCGATTTGAGGAAGCTGCGCAGCGCCACCGTCGAGCGGTCGCTGGTCACCAGCCCGGGCAGGACTAGGACCGGATGGCCGTCGCCGCGCGGCGCAAGCGCAGTGAGCAGGGGCAGCGAGGCGACGAAACCGCCGAGCTCCGGCAGCGCCCTGAGTTCCAGCGCGAACAGCAGTCGCGAAGGCGGTTTCAGCGTATCAGCGTGGGCCATGACGGCTCCTGTCGATTGATTCCAGCTGCACTCAACGCAGAATATGGGCCCTTTGTTCACAAAACTGCAACATTGCTCCCGGTTTCCGCAACGGTAGCAGGGTCAGTGTTTGATCGGTTTCGGCGGTGGAGGCGGCAGCTTTTCGACCCCTTCCTTCAATTCGGCCATGGCGGTGACCAGCAGGTCGCCGAGGTGGTCTGCGTCGGGCACGGCACGGCGGTCGGCTGTGATGCCGAAATCGAGCCGGTCCTGATAGCTCTGCACGGTGATGTTGAGAGCGATGCCGTGGACGGGGATCGAGACCGGGAACATCGCGAGCACCTTGGCGCCGGCGCAGAATACCGGAATGGGCGGACCGGGCACGTTGGAGATCGTCAGATTGGTGGTCGACGGCATGATGTCGGCAAGGCCGGTGCGGCCGTAGAGCTGGGCGAGGCCGGGAAACAGGATCGGCGCGCCAAGCAGCGTATAGTCCTTGGGCGAAACGTCCTTCACCGTGCCGGCCAAGGTCTTGGAATCGCCGCTGTTCTTGGCGATTGCCTTCAGTCGCTCCAGCGGCTCGGCAAGCTCGGTGGCGATCGGACAGAACATGCCGAAGACCCGGTTAGAGGCTTCCATGTCGCCGGGCTGGCGCAAGGAGATCGGCACGAAGGCGACCAGCGGTTTCGTCGGCAGCGCCTCGTGATCCTGGAGATAGGCGCGAAGCGCGCCGGCACTCACCGCCATCACCACATCGTTGATCTTGGTGCCGGTCGCCTTGGCGATGAATTTGGCGTCACCGAGCGACAAGGCCCTCGCGGCAAAGGCGCGCTGGGCGGTGACGGTCACGTTGAACGGTGTCTTCGGCGCCAGAATGTCGGGAATGCCGGGCAAGCCACCGCCTTTGCCTTCGCCACTCTTGGCTATGAGCAGATCGGTCATGGTGCCGAGCATCTGCGGCACTGCCTCCATCGCCTTCAGGTGCTGGCGCATCACGTTCTGCACGACGTCGTTGATGCCGAGGATCGCGCGTTCCTCGATCGTCGGCTTGCGCATCGCCGGTTTCGATTCCGGCGGCTTCACCTTCCGCGGCTGGGGCGAAAGGTCGTAAAGGGCGGCGGCGATCGCCATGCCGGCACCGCCATCAACGGCGGCGTGGTGTATCTTGGAATAGATGGCGACATTGCCGCCTTCGAGCCCGTCGATGACAGTGAATTGCCACAGCGGCCGCGAGCGGTCGAGCAGCGTCGAATGCAACTCGCCGACGAGATCCTCAAGCTGCTTCCAGCTGCCCGGCGCGGGCAAGGTGGCGCGGCGCAAATGGTAGGCAATGTCGATGTCGCCGGCATCGACCCATGCCGGATGATCGAGTTCCAGCACCGTGCGGGCGAGCCTCTTCTCGAAGATCGGCGCCAGATGCATGCGGGTCAGGAAGAATTCCTTGAAGTGGTCGTAGAACGTCCCGGACAGATCGGCCGGCGGCTCGTAGAGCGTCAGGCCGGCGACATGCATCGGCGTTTCCGGCGTCTCCATGTAGAGAAAGGTGGCATCGATGCCGCCGAGCTGCTTCATGCGTTCCCTCCCGGCCAGGTATTGGTCAAGAACCGCCCGGCCGCGCGGCCCCTTTTCCGCGATCATTTGCCGGATCGCAGGCAAAGGCAAGGTGACGCAAGGTACGGAGGCAAGTCTCCGACACCCCCAGCACAATAACCCACGCTCCACAGCCTGTCATCTACTAGGCATGGCGGGAACTTGCATTCCGCAGGGTAATCGTCGTGAGCCGTCTAAGCCGCGGCACGCCGCTTCCCAAGCCCTTTTTGCCCGTCTAGATTGAAAGAAAAACGCGATCGAGGGGAGGAGCGCATGGACCGCATTTGGCTCAAGAGCTACCCAGCCGGCGTGCCGGCCGATGTAGACGTCAATCAATATCCGTCGGTTGTCGCGCTCTTCGAAGAGAGCTTCGCGAAATACCGGAACGACAAAGCCTATGTCTTCATGGACAAGGCGATCACTTTTGGCGACATCGACCGGCTCTCGCGCGACTTCGCCGCTTATTTGCAGGGCCTTGGCCTGAAGCGTGGCGACCGTGTCGCGGCCATGATGCCGAACGTTTTGCAATATCCGGTCACGGTTGCGGCGATCATGCGTGCCGGCTTCATCGTGGTGAACGTCAATCCGCTCTACACGCCACGCGAGCTTGAACACCAGCTCAACGATTCAGGTGCCAAGGCAATCATCCTCCTCGAAAATTTCGCTGCCACGCTGCAGCAGGTCATCAAGAACACCTCGATCCGGCATGTCATCCTCGCCAGCGTCGGCGATATGCTGGGCTTTCCCAAAGGCGCCATCGCCAATCTGGTGTTGCGCAAGGTGAAGAAGGCGGTGCCGTCCTTCTCGCTGCCGGGTGCCGTGCGCTTCAACGCGGCGCTGGCTGCCGGCAAGAGCAAGGCTTTCGAAAAACCGTCGATCAAGCCCGACGACGTGGCGGTGCTGCAATATACAGGCGGCACGACCGGCGTTTCCAAAGGCGCGGTCCTGCTGCATGGCACCATCATCGCCAATCTCCTGGCGTCGGAGGCCTGGACGCTGCCTGGCCTGAAACGCAAGCCGATCTCGGGCCAGCTCACCTTCATCTGTGCGCTGCCGCTCTATCACGTGTTTGCCTTCATCACCTGCGGGCTGCTCGCCATGCGCACGGGCGGCGTCAATGTTCTGATCCCCAATCCGCGCGACATTCCGGCGACGGTGAAGGAGCTCGCCAAATACAAATTCCATGTCATGCCGGGCGTGAATACGCTGTTCAACGCCTTGGCCAACAATCCCGATTTCGCCAAGGTCGATTTCTCGCAATTCAGGATCGCCAACGGTGGCGCCATGTCGGTGCAGGAGCCGGTCGCCAGGAAATGGCTCGCCATCACCGGTTGTCCGATCATCGAAGGCTACGGTCTGTCGGAAACATCCTCGGGCATTGCCTGCAACCCGACCGACAGCGACGCCTTCACCGGAACGATCGGCCTGCCATTGCCCAATGTCGAGATACGGCTCCTCGATGATGACGGCAATGATGTGCCGCATGGCCAGCCCGGCGAGATCGCCATCAAGGGGCCACAGGTCATGGCGGGCTATTGGCAGCGGCCCGACGAGACCGACAAGGTGATGACGCCGGACGGTTTCTTCAAATCGGGCGATGTCGGCGTCATGGACGACAAGGGTTTTGTTACCATCGTAGACCGCAAGAAGGACATGATCCTGGTTTCCGGCTTCAACGTCTATCCGAACGAGGTCGAAGCCGTCGCCGTGCAGCATCCAGGCGTGCTGGAGGCTGCTGTCGTGGGCGTGCCGGACAAGAATTCCGGCGAGGCGGTGATGATGTTCGTGGTCAAGAAGGATCAGGCGTTAACCAGGGAGGAACTGGCGGCGTTCTGTGTCAAGAACCTCACCGGCTACAAGAAACCGAAATACATCGAATTCCGCGATGACCTGCCACGCACCAATGTCGGCAAGATCCTGCGCCGCGAATTGCGTGATCAGGCTGTCAAGGAAATGGCGGTGTCGCGATGACGACAAGGGACGGGGCTTGCGTGAATTGACAGGGCGTTGCGTTCATGGTCGGACGGCGTAGCCGAAACAATCAGGGATGATGGGATGAGCAAGTCACCTCCGACCTACGAACAATTGCGGGCAATGACCGGGCAGGACCTGGGCTTTTCCGATTGGGTGGTGGTCGACCAGGCGCGCATTGACCAGTTTGCACGGTGCACCGAGGATCAGCAGTGGATCCATACCGACCCGGAGCGAGCCAAGAAGGAAAGCCCGTTCCGCACCACGATCGCGCATGGCTATCTCAGCCTGTCGCTGATCGGCGGCCTTAGCCAGCAGATGAATGTCGTTCCCGAAAACACCCAGGCCGTCTTCAACTATGGGCTGGACAAGGTGCGCTTTCTTGCGCCGATCCGGGCGGGTACGCGGGTCAGGCTGCGCGCGTCGCTGATCTCCGTGGAGGATAGGGGGCCTGGCCAATATCTGATGAAGTTCGCCAACACGATCGAGATCGAGGGCGAGGAGAAGCCGGCGCTGATGGCCGAGACTTTGGCCATGTTCTACGAGCGGCGGAGAAAAGCGGGAGGATAATTCATGGCGAAGGCGCCGGCGAAGGACAGCAGGGACGGCGACAAACGCGACGGCGACGACAGGGCGAGGGACGCGCGGCCGCTTGCCGAGCAGATCGCCGATGAGGCGGCCGAGAATACGCTGGCACTCAATCCGCTTGTCGGCCTGCGTACGCAGGACATCGCTGCCGCCGCCGGCTCGGTCATGAAGGCGCTGGCCAGCCATCCCCAGGCACTCGCCGAGCAGTGGCTCGCCTTTGCCAGCGAGTTCGGCAAGATCGTCACCGGTCAATCGGAAATCGCAGCCGACCCCAAGGACCGCCGTTTCGCCGATCCCGCTTGGAAGACGAGCGGACTGCACAAGGCGGTCATGCAATCCTATGTGGCCTGGAGCAAATCGGTCACTGAACTGGTTGCCAAGACCGAACTGCCGGAGAAGGATGCGGCGCGGGCGCGGCTGATCACCTCCATATTCGTCGACACCATGGCGCCGTCCAACAATCCGGCGCTCAATCCCACCGCGGTCAAGGCGCTGGTCGACAGCGGCGGCAAAAGCGCGCTGAACGGACTGAAGAACTTCCTCGACGACATGACCAGGAATGGCGGGTTGCCGTCCTCGGTCGATGCCTCGAAGTTCAAGGTGGGCGAGAACCTCGCCAACAGCCCCGGCACGGTGGTGTTCCGCAACGACGTGCTGGAACTGGTCCACTACACGGCGACGACCGACAAGGTCTACCGGCGGCCGCTGCTCGTCGTGCCGCCGCAGATCAACAAATATTATTCGGTCGATCTTTCACCCGACAAGAGCATGATCAAGTTTCTGCTCAGTCACGGCATCCAGCCCTATTGCGTGTCGTGGCGCAATCCGACGCCGGAACAGCGCGACTGGGGCCTCGATACCTATATTGCGGCACTGGACGAAGCCTGCGACGCGGCGCGCGACATCACCGGTTCCGACACCGTCAACATCATGGGCTCGTGTTCGGGCGGTATCACGCTGTCGACCTATGTCGCCTGGCTGGCTGCGCAGAAAAAGCAGAAGATCAACGCCGTCATTCTCGCCGTCTGCGTGCTCAACACCCAGGCCGAGACGGATTCCGACTTTGCCGCGCTGGTGACGCCGGAAACGATCATGGCGGCCAAGCAGATGTCGAAGGCGAGGGGCATCCTCGACGGCCACGAGATGGCCAAGATGTTCGCCTGGATGCGACCCAACGACCTGATCTGGAACTACTGGGTCAACAACTACCTGCTCGGAAACGCGCCGCCGGCCTTCGACGTGCTCTACTGGAACGCCGATACGACACGCCTGCCGGCCCGGCTGCACGGCGATTTCCTCGACCTGATCTTCACCAACCCGTTCATGAACCCCGGCAAGATGTCGATCCACGGCGTCCCTATCGACATGGGCAAAGCCAAACACGAGACCTATGTGATCGGCGGCACCACCGACCACATCACGCCCTGGAAAGCGGTCTACCAGACGGCGCGTCTCTATGGCGAGGACACCACCTTCATCCTGTCCAATTCCGGGCATCTGCAGAGCCTGCTCAACCCGCCCGGCAATCCGAAGGCCTGGTATGTGAAGGGCAAGACCAAGGAGAAGGATGCCGATGCCTGGACTGCCACGGCGGCCAAGCACGAAGGCAGCTGGTGGCTGGATTGGGCGACCTATCTGAAGGAACGCTCCGACGCCGAAATCGATGCGCCGGCCAGGCCCGGCAATGCCAAATACAAACCGCTCGGCGCAGCACCGGGAACCTATGTGTTCGAGCTGTGACGGCCGGACGCCATCGCAAGGAAGCATCGAAATAAACGGGGTTTGACTGAATGGCGATGGCGGCGAACAAGGCCAAGGCGGATGGCGCGATGGACATCAAGATGTTCGATGTCGACGGGCAATTGTTGCGCGTCGGCATCCGGCATGGTGCGTCCGAGCGGCCGCCGCTCCTGATGTTCAACGGCATCGGCGCCAATCTGGAACTGGCGGCTCCCTTCATGGCCGCGCTGGAAGACACCACGGGCATCATCTTCGACGTGCCGGGTGTCGGCGGTTCGCCCAACCCGATCTTTCCCTATAGACCGTCGACGCTGGCCAGGCTCGCCAAGCGGCTTGGCGAAATCCTCGGCCATGATCGTCTCGACATTTCCGGTGTGTCATGGGGCGGCGGGCTCGCCCAGCAATTCGCCTTCCAGTACCCGTCGGTGTGCCGCAAGCTCATCCTTGCCGCAACCGCGCCTGGCATCACCATGGTTCCCGGCGCGCCCACCGTGCTTTCCAAGATGGCAAGCCCGCGCCGCTACACCGACCCCGGCTATATGCGGTCCATCGCGGCCGAAATCTATGGCGGGGATTTCCGCAAGGACCCAACGCTGATCAACCGCCATGCCGGAGCCATGAAGGGCGCCTCGCAATATGGCTACTTTCTCCAGCTCTTCGCCATGAGCGGCTGGACCAGCCTGCCATGGCTCTGGATGCTGCGCCAGCCGACGCTGATCATGGCTGGTACCGACGATCCGCTGGTGCCGGTGATCAACGCCAGGGTGCTGCACACCATGATCGCCCGCTCACGCCTGGAACTGCTCGACGATGGCCATCTGTTCCTGGTGACCAAGCCGAAGCCGTCGGCGCAGATGATCGAGGCTTTCCTGCGGGAATAAGCGTGGCCTGAGCGAGGGCTTGCCACGCTCTGCTCACGCGTGGGTTCAGAAGCGCGTCACCACGCCGATGCCGATACCTTCGAAATTGCCCATCGCCATCAGCGCTGCCGGGGCTTCGTCGAGGCTCAGGGTCTTGCCGATCAGAAGGTCCGGCTTCAGTTTGCCGGCCCTGATCATCTCCATCATCGCGCCGTAACGAAACGCCTGCATGCCGTGGCTGCCGCGAATTTCCAGTTCGTAGGCGATCACCTTGGCCATTGGTATCGCCGCCTTGGCATGGTCGCCCAGCATCAGCCCGACCTGCACGTGCCGGCCGCGGCGACGCAGGTTGGAAATCGAGTTGTAGGAAGTGGTCGGATGGCCGAGCGCGTCCATCGACATATGCGCGCCGCCATTGGTGATCTCCTTGACGGCCTTGACCACGTTTGGCGTCTGCGCTGCGTTGACGGTAGCGGCCGCACCGAGCTTTCGGGCGAAATCCAGCTTTTCGTCGGTCAGGTCGATGGCCACCACATTGGCGCCCATGGCGCTGGCGATCATGATCGCCGAAAGGCCGACGCCGCCGCAACCATGCACGGCAACCCATTCGCCGGGCGTCACGCGGCCCTGGTCGACCACGGCGCGAAACGAGGTGACGAAGCGGCAGCCGAGGCTGGCGGCGGTGGCGAAATCCATCTCCTCAGGCAACGTCACGAGATTGGTGTCGGCGCGGTCGATGGCGACATATTCGGCGTAAGAGCCCCAGGCGGTGAAACCCGGCTGGAACTGGTGTTCGCAGACCTGGTGATTGCCGGAGGCGCATTCGAAGCAGCGGCCGCAAGCCGCCACGAACGGCACGGTGACACGCGCGCCGGCCTTCCAGTTCCGCACTTGACGACCGACGGCTACCACGATGCCGGCAAGTTCGTGACCGGGCACATGTGGCAGGCGGATATCGGGATCATGCCCCATCCAGCCATGCCAGTCGCTGCGGCAGAGCCCGGTTGCCTCCACCTTGATGACAACGCCATCGGGCGAGGGAACAGGGTCCGGTACGGTCCGCACCGTTGGCGCTTCACCGAATTTTTCGAAGACAACGGCTTTCATCGGCTGGTCCTGTATCTGCGACCTGGAGGGGTTATTCGGCGTCGGGCTGGTTCTGTGGCGCTGCCTTCTGGAAGGCGGGCAACGCCATGCAGGCGGCGTTGATGCGGGAAATGATCGGATAGGGTTCCATATCGACGCCGAAACGGGCGTTGTTCGTCACCTGCGCAGCCAGGCAGATGTCGGCCAGCCCTGGCGTTTCGCCATGGCAGAAGGTGCCCGTCTGCGGCGACGTCGCCAGAATCTTTTCAAGGGGTTGGAAGCCCTCATTCACCCAATGCCGGAACCAGTTGGCGATATCTTCGTCACTGGCGCCGAAGACGCTGCGAAGGCTGGTCAGCACGCGCAGATTGTTTACGGGATGGATGTCGCAGGCGATCATCTGCGCGAGCATGCGCACGTGAGCGCGATCTGCCGCTTCCCGCGGCAGCAGCGGCGGCTCGGGGCTGATCTCGTCGAGATATTCGATGATCGCCAGCGATTGCGTGATGAGGGCGCCGTCGCTCCAGATCAAGGCGGGGACCAATCCCTGCGGGTTGACCGCCAGGTAGGCCGGTTCGAGGTGTTCGCCGTGGCGCAGGTGATGCGGCACGTAGCGGTAGTGAATGCCTTTCATTTCCAGCGCGATCCGCACCCGGTACGAGGTCGAGGAGCGGTAATAATTGTGCAGGATGATGTCGCTCATCGCGCTTGTCCTATCGTAAGTTCGATGGTGCCGATGCCCTCGACGCCACCGCTCAGGCGGTCACCGGAAACAATCTGTCCGACGCCCGCTGGCGTACCGGTGAAAATGAGGTCGCCGGGCCGAAGTTCCACTGCTTCGCTGCAAATGGCAATGATGTCGGCGACCGGCCAGATCAGTTCGGCGAGGTCGCCATCCTGTCTCACGGTTCCGTTGACGGACAACCAGATGCGGCCGCTTGCCGGATGCCCGGATTGCTTAGCCGGCACCAGAGGCCCGCAAGGCGCGGATTGATCGAAGGCTTTCGCCCAGTCCCAGGGGCGCGCTGCCTTCTTGGCTTCGTCCTGCAGGTCGCGCCGGGTCAGGTCGATGCCGACGCCATAGCCCCAGACATGGGAAAGCGCTTTGTTCACCGGGATCCGAAAGCCTGCTTCGCCTATCGCGACGACAAGCTCGATTTCGTGATGCAGATTCGCGGTCAGCGGCGGGTAGGGAATGGTGCTGCCCGAATCGACCACGGCATCGGCCGGCTTGGTGAAGAAGAAGGGCGGGTCGCGTTCGTCATTGCCCAGTTCGCGGGCATGCGCGGCGTAGTTGCGGCCGACGCAGAAAATGCGTCGAACCGGAAAACGTTCCGCGGATCCTGCAATGGCGACGGATGGGATCGGTGGCGCCGCCAGGGCCAATGCATTCATGCTGATTCCGCTCCTTTGCCAATGTCGGATGCCGCGCACCTTCGGTCGTTTTGAACGGAGGGGCAAGGCATTGCCGACAGGTTGCGCGGGCGAACCGTTCTTGACCTGATAGGCCACTGCTCGATGGGCTAGCGCCAAGGGGCGGCCGATGTACTATTGGCCAATGAACGGATCGTGCCGCCGGGCGTATGCTGAAAGGCGCGATGACGATCGACATCGAGGCAGTGCCACCATGAATGCAGTGAATGAAGTCGCAAGATTCCTGATCATCGACGATCATCCGCTGTTTCGCGAAGCACTGCACAGCGCCGTGCAGATGGCCTATCCGGAAGTCGACACCGTCGAGGCCCGATCCATCGGTGAAGCACTGGAATTGCTGGCGGGCGCCGGGCAGTTCGACCTTGCGCTGCTCGATCTGTCCATGCCCGACGTCCACGGCTTCGACGGACTTCTGCAATTGCGGACGCGTTATCCGCATCTGCCGGTGATGATCGTTTCCGGCCACGAGGATGCCCGCATCATTTCGGAGGCGCTGTCTTATGGCGCGGCTGGATTTGTTCCGAAATCCGCGCGCAAGGACGATCTTGCGGGAGCGATCCGCGCCGTGATGGAAGGTGCGATTTATGTGCCGGAGACCTATTCGGTGCATCAGCCCGATCCGGAAAGCACCGACAGGGCCGACATGGTGCAGCGGCTTTCGCGGCTGACGCCGCAGCAGTTGCGCGTGCTGCAGATGCTGCGCCAGGGCATGCTCAACAAGCAGATTGCCTATGAGCTGCAAGTCGGTGAAACGACGGTGAAGGCTCACGTGTCGGAGATCCTGCGCAAGCTCAACGTCTACAGCCGCACACAGGCGGTTATCGAGGTTTCGAAACTCGACAATGCCGAGTTGTTCAGGGATCAGCAGGGGTTCTGAAAAGGCAATCGGCAGTCGGGAATAGGCAGTCGTAGAAAAACGGCTCGTTGCCCGCTTGCATATGGCTCGCAAACTATATGATCCGACTGCCGACTGCCGACTGCCGACTGCCTAAGCCAGCAAATGCGCCAGCAGCGCCCGAAGTTGTGCCGGCTTCAGCGGCTTGCGCATCAGGTCGATGCCCGCTGCCCGGGCGGCCTTGACCACGCTTTCCGACGGGTCGGCGGTGACGATCAATGCCGGTACTGTGCGGCCGAGATAGTCGCGCACCTCGGCGACCGTCTCCGTGCCCAGGTCACCACCGTCCAGATGCTGGTCGGCGATAACGATGTCGGGCACCCAGTCGGTGTCGCCCAGAGCGTCGAGCGCTTCGTCGGTCGAGGCGGCCGGGCGCACGATGCATTGCCAGCGCTCCAGCAGCGACGTCATTGCCGCCAGCACGTCGGCGTCGTTTTCTACCAGCAACACCTTGGTGCCGAACAGGCCATAACCCTTTGGCGTTTCGCTTTCGCCGGCACCGGGTTCCGGCTGCGGGTTGGCTGAGACCGGTACATCGATATGAAAGATCGTGCCGCGCCCGACCCTGGAAGAGAAGGTGACGGGATGGCCGAGCGCGCCGGCCATGCGCCGCACGATTGCAAGGCCTAGGCCCAGCCCGCCGCCGGTCGGCTCGGTGCCGCCGCCGACCGTGCCGCGATGGAACTCCTCGAACACGGCCTCGCGCTGGTCTTCGGGAATGCCGTAGCCCGTGTCAGCCACATCGATGCGGAGTGTCTTACCGCGCTGCCGGGTGCCGACCAGCACGCCACCCTTATGGGTGTAACGCAAAGCGTTGGAGAGGATGTTCTGCAGGATGCGGCGCAGAAGCGTCCTGTCGGAGCGTACTGCGATCGCGACGGGGCGGAAACGCAACGTCAGTCCCTTCATCTCGGCGACTTGTTGGAAGTCGGAGCGCAGGGCGGAAAACAGCGTTTCAAGGCTGACGTCGGTTATCTCCGGCTCGACCACGCCTGCATCGAGTTTCGAAATGTCGAGCAGCGTATGCAGCAGATCTTCCATGGTCTGCAGCGAACGTTCCACTTGCCGGACCAGCTTCTTGCCTTCGGTGGAAGTCTGCAGTTCCGCGAGTGCCGAAATCGACAGATGGGCGGCGTTCAAAGGCTGCAATACGTCATGACTGGCGGCGGCGAGGAAGCGCGTCTTGGAAAGATTGGCGTATTCGGCATTCTCCTTGGCGGCGGAGAGGGCCAGGTTCGACTGTTCCAGCCGGCGCAGCGCGGCATGTAGTTCCTCGGTGCGCATGCGCACCCGGTTTTCCAGCGAGATCGCGGTCTGAAACAGCGAGAACGCATTGCCCTGCTGGTCCATCGATCGTTCGACGCGGCTGACCAGCGCGGCGTTGATCTTCTTCAGTCGCTCGATGTCCTGGATGTCGTTCAGCGGCATTCGAGTTCTACTCCGCCGCCTGGCGCTGTCCAAAGGCGATGCCGGTAAAGGTCTGGTTCAAATGCATCGACCGGTATTGTTCGCCGTAGGTGCCGAAACCGATCACCTTGTTGGCGCGGTAGAGTTCGGAAATATCACGGAAAACCTGGCGGTTGCGGGCATCGAGCCGACGCAGCACGCAATCGAAGCCGAGGATCATGTCGATGTTGCCAAGCTTGGCCTCGACCTCCTTCAGCGCGGCGCGCGTCGTCTCGACCATGCTCTTGGGCTGGGCGATCGACAGGACGATGCCGTCGTCGATGGCGCAGAAAAAAGAGAGCGAACCGTCGGGGTTCATCTTCTGGATCGACCGGCAATAATATTCGCCACCCACTTTCACGACCACGGGATGCGACGCGAACGAAAAGGGCGTCAGCGTATGCTGCACGATGCCGACCGAGGCGGCATATTCGGTTGCCGCGACATCGGCATTGAACTCGCGCACGATGCGATGATCGGGATCGGAAGCGGTCACAACCAGCTTCTCGTCGGTCGGGACAAAATTGTCGGTCTTGAAGACGTGGAAGGGGATGGTGGTGGCGATCAGGATGACGATGGCGCTGTCCGAGGCGACGCGCCCGTCGCGCATCAGCGTCGTGGTTTCGAATTTCAGGTCATCGCCGGCCGAACCGCCGATCAGCGGGATGTCGTCGAGAGCCCAGTGGATTGCGGAGGTGACCGCTTCCTCGGCGTAGGAGAGCCCGTCGATCAGGCAGAGCGCGAAGACGTTGTCGGCGCTGGCGTCGCCAGCTTTGGCATGCAGGGTACGTCGCAGCACTTCCACTTCGCCGGTGATGCCATCCATGGCCGAAGACGACAGGTTCTCGACCATGGCGCTGGCGACGGTAAAAGCGCTGGTGGGAAAGAGCATGGCCAGCATATGGCCTTCCTCGAGGCCGTCCGGCGTGATTTCGCCTGCCGTCGAACAGCCGGCGTAAGGCAGCTTCGGGGCGTGTTTTTTCAATGAGTTGGCAAGCGTCGTTGCATCAACCAGGCTGCGCGAGAAGAACAGCAACGCAAAGCCCGCGCCGATCGCCCTGGCTTCAGCCTCGACGGCGATGGCAAAAGCATCCGTGTCCGGCTCGCTCGTGGTGAGCGCCGAAAGCCCGCATGCATAGCTCGTCCGCGAACAGACCAGCCCATTTCCTCCCGATGCCCAAGGCGCTCCCCAACGCCGCCAATCATTGTTGCCGCAGGGGGCGATCTTTGGCAATGGCCGCGCGCTAAGCCCAACGACCGAAAGTACAATATACGGGATTCAGGGCCGGTTGCATTGTCGTGAAAGCGGGGGTGCTTCGGGCGTTTGAGGCACTTCGCGAGACAAGAACATCGGTCTGCCGGGGTGTCCGGAGGGAGCCGGCAGCCACACCGAGGTTGAATACCCAGGGAGGCTTCATGTCGGACATTTCGTTGACCGTGAACGGCAGGCAGGTTCACGCAACAGTCGAGGACCGCACGCTGCTGGTCCATTTTCTAAGGGAACATCAAGGGCTTACCGGAACACATGTCGGTTGCGACACCTCGCAGTGCGGCGCCTGCGTCGTCCATGTCGACGGCAAGGCGGTGAAGTCCTGCTCGATGCTGGTCGCCCAGGCTTCCGGTTCCACCGTCGTCACGATCGAGGGTCTCGCCAATGGCGCGGACCTACATCCTGTGCAGGCGGCCTTCAAGGAACACCATGGGTTGCAGTGCGGCTTCTGTACGCCCGGCATGATCATGACCGCGACCGACATGATCGCCCGCCATCCGGAAGGCCTGGATGAGGCCACGGTGAGGGCAGAGCTCGAGGGCAACATCTGCCGCTGCACCGGATATCACAACATCGTCAAGGCGATACTGGCCGCTTCTCAAGCGATGTCGAAGGCCAAGCCAAAGGCCAAGAAGGCGGCTTGAGCCGCGAAAAGTGAACACAGCCCGGCGGCCGCGACCAGAGTCAAAAAGTTTTGACGAAGCCGATCAAGCACTTGGCGGCAAGAGGCCGCCGATACCGGGTGAAACGAATTCACTTCAAGGTTCCGGAGGAGAATTTTGATGGGTATTGAAGGCATCGGCGCCCGCGTGGCGCGCAAGGAAGACAAACGTTTCATCACCGGCGCAGGCCGCTATGTCGATGACATGGTGGTGCCCGGGATGAAGCACGCGGTCTTCGTCAGAAGCCCATATGCGCATGCGCAGATCAAGAAGATCGATGCCAAGAAGGCGCTGGCCATGCCCGGTGTCATCGGCGTGCTGACGGGCAGGGAATTGAAGGCCGACGGCATCGGCAATCTGATCTGCGGCTGGATGATCCATTCCAAGGACGGCTCGCCGATGAAGATGGGGGCCTGGTCGCCGCTGGCGTTCGACAAGGTGCGTTATGTCGGCGACGCGGTGGCGATCGTCGTTGCCGACACAAAGGGCCAGGCGCGCGATGCCGCCGAGGCGGTGGACGTTTCCTACAAGGAACTGAAAGCTGTCGTCGACGCGGTGAAGGCGCTGGAGAAGGGCGCGCCGCAACTGCATCCGGAAGCCGACGGCAATCTGATCTTCGACTGGGAGATCGGCGACGCCAAGGCGACCGACGCGGCGATCAAGGCCGCGCACCACGTCACCCGCATGAAGATCGTCAACAACCGCCTCGTGCCCAACGCCATGGAACCACGCGCGGCGCTCGGGCTCTATGACAAGGCCGAGGACCACTACACCTGCTGGACGACGTCGCAGAACCCGCATGTGGCGCGGCTGGTGATGAGCGCTTTCTACAATGTGGCGCCGGAAAACAAGCTGCGTGTCATCGCGCCCGATGTGGGCGGCGGCTTCGGCTCGAAGATCTTCATCTATCCCGAGGAGATCGTCTGCCTGTGGGCGTCGAAGAAGACCGGTGTGCCGGTGAAATGGGTTGCCGACCGCACCGAAAGCTTCCTGACCGACGCGCATGGCCGCGACCATCATTCGACGGTCGAGATGGCCTTCGACAAGAACAACCGCATCACCGGGCTCAAGGTCGACACCATCGCCAATCTCGGCGCCTACATGTCGCTGTTCTCGTCGTCGGTGCCGACCTATCTCTACGCGACCCTGTTGTCGGGCCAGTACAACATCCCGGCAATCCACGCCAATGTGCGCACGGTCTACACCAACACCGCGCCGGTCGACGCCTATCGCGGCGCCGGGCGGCCGGAAGCGACCTATCTTCTGGAACGCACCATGGAGACGGCGGCACGGGAACTTGGCGTTTCGCCGGCCGAACTCAGGCGCAGCAACTTCATCACCCAGTTCCCGCACCAGACGCCGGTGATCATGTGTTACGACGCCGGCAATTACAGCGCCTCGCTGGATGCGGCGATGAAGGCGGCCGACTATACCGGTTTCGCCAAGCGGCGCGACAAGGCCAAGAAGGCGGGCAAGCTGCGCGGCATCGGCATGAGCGCCTATATCGAGGCCTGCGGCATCGCGCCGTCGGCGGCGGTCGGTTCGCTGGGTGCCGGCGTCGGCCTGTGGGAATCGGCCGAGGTGCGTGTCAACGCGGTCGGCACCATCGAGGTGATGACCGGTTCGCACAGCCATGGCCAGGGCCATGAGACGACCTTCGCGCAACTGGTCTCGGATCGTTTCGGCGTGCCGATTGACAGCATCAACATCGTCCATGGCGACACCGACAAGGTGCAGATGGGCATGGGCACCTATGGTTCGCGCTCCGGCGCGGTCGGCATGAGCGCCATCGTCAAGGCCCTGGACAAGGTGGAAGCCAAGGCGAAGAAAATCGCGGCTCACCTTCTGGAAGCCGACGAGGGCGACATCGTGGTTGAGAACGGCGAACTCAAGGTGGCCGGCACCGACAAGAAGGTGCCCTGGTTCCAGATGGCGCTTGCCGCCTACACGGCCCACAATCTGCCGGCCGGCATGGAGCCGGGCCTGAAGGAGGGCGCGTTCTACGATCCGTCCAACTTCACCTTCCCGGCGGGCTGCTACATCTGCGAGGTCGAGATCGATCCCGATACCGGCGAAACCCAGATCATCCAGTTCGTTGCGGCCGACGATTTCGGCAACATCATCAACCCGATGATCGTCGAAGGCCAGGTGCATGGCGGCATCGCCCAGGGCGTCGGCCAGGCGCTTCTGGAGGGCGCCTATTACGATCCGTCCGGCCAGCTGCTGACGGCAAGCTACATGGATTACACCATGCCGCGCGCCGGCGACCTGCCTTCGTTCAAGGTCTCGACCTCGAACACGCCATGCCCGGGCAATCCGCTCGGCATCAAGGGCTGCGGCGAGGCCGGCGCCATCGGTTCGCCGCCGGCGGTCATCAACGCCATCACCGACGCGCTCGGCATCATGGATTTCACCATGCCGGCGTCGCCCCAGAAGGTGTGGGCGGCGGCGCAGAAGCATTGAGGAGGCAGTAGGGAGTGGGCAATCGGCAGTCGGAACGACTTCAAACGACTGCCGACTGCCGATTGCCGACTGCCCTGTCGAAATCTCTCTGAGGAGAACGAGCCATGTACTCCGTCACCTACCATCGGGCCAATTCCATCGCGGATGCGGCCAAGCTTTTGAAGACCGGCGATGCCAAGCTCGTGTCCGGCGGCATGACGCTGATCCCGGCGATGAAGACCAGGCTGGCGGCGCCGTCGGACCTTGTCGACATCTCGAAGATCGCTACGTTGAAGGGCATCAAGGTGTCCGGCAAGACCGTCACCATCGGCGCGGCGACGACCCATTTCGAGGTTTCCACAGACGCCAAGCTGCAGAAGGCATGCCCGGCGCTGGCCGAGCTGGCGGCGATGATCGGCGACCCGGCCGTGCGCCATCGCGGCACCATCGGCGGCTCGATCGCCAACAACGACCCGGCCGCAGACTATCCGGCCGCCTTGCTGGCGCTTGGCGCCACCATCGTCACCAACAAGCGCGAGATCGCCGCCGACAAGTTCTTCAAGGGCCTGTTCGAGACGATCCTCAAGGATGGTGAGATCGTCACCGCCGTCTCCTTCACCGCTCCCGCCAAAGCCGCCTATCAGAAGTTCCGCAACCCGGCCTCGCGCTACGCCATCGTCGGTGTGTTCGTGGCCAAGAGCAAGGCGAACGGCAAGGACGAGGTGCGCGTGGCGGTGACCGGTGCCGGCGACAATGGTGTCTTCCGCGCCAAGGCGATCGAGGCGGCGCTCACCAAATCCTTCGACGCGGCAGCGGTGTCGGGCATCAAGCTGGCGTCGGACAATCTGATGACCGACATCCACGCCTCGGCCGACTATCGCGCCCATCTGATCGGCGTGCTGGCCAAGCGCGCGGTAGCCGCCGCCAACGCCTGACGACATCGGCATCGCCGGCAAAAGGGAAGGGGCCGCGAGGCCCCTTTCGTATTGTGGAATTCATAGGGTCACGAAGCGCTCCGTCGCGGCGACCAGAATATGCGACGCGCGGTCTTTCTGCTCAATCGGCGGTGCCTGTTGACAGCAACGGATTTTCCGCCTGGGTTTCCACCCTGTCGCGACCTTGCCGCTTGGCCCGGTAGAGCGCGGTGTCGGCGCGCGCGATCAACGCGCCCAAACCTTCGCCATGACGCGCCGAGGCAACGCCGAAACTCGCGGTGAGCTGGCGCGACGCCGGCAGCCCGTCGAAACGGGTTTGGCGAACGATGCCTCGCAGCCGCTGGGCAAAGGCATCGGCGCCGGCGGCATCGCAATTGGGCAGCAGAAAAGCGAACTCCTCGCCGCCGAGACGGCCGCAAATGTCCACCTGCCGCATCGCTCCCTGAAGCAGGTGCCCAAATGTCTTGAGAACAGCATCGCCGGCCGGATGCCCGAACGTATCGTTGATGTTCTTGAAGTGGTCGATGTCGACCAGGATGAGGCTTGTCGGCCAGGCGCGAGCGCTGTTCAGCAGTTCCTGCGCGCGCTCCTCGAAACCGCGCCGGTTCAGCACCCCGGTGAGGGAATCGACCGAGCGCTCGTGGCGCAGATCCGCCATCATGTCGCTGACGGTCACGGCAAATAGGGCAAGCGCCAGCATCACTCCCAGCACAGCCAGCGAAAACTGCAAGGCCAGCCAGAATGGCGAGGCGCCGAACGCAGTGGCCGACGGGGCGACCGTGCCAACGGTCAGCACCGTGCGCGGAAAGAAGTGGAGCGAAAAGGCGAGCGAGGTCCAGAACAGGATCTTTTCCGCGAACATTCCGACCCGGAGCCGGCGCAGGCGCCATGCGGTGGCAAGGCAGACCAGCCCGTAGCCGAAATTCATGATGTAGATGCGGACGATCAGCTGACGATCGACATAGAAGAAATAGGCGACGCCGCCGCAAATCAGGCCGAGGATGGCGAGGTACGAAATCGGACCGAGACGCTGGCCGGAGCGCCGCAGCAGCCCGTCATTGAGCAAAAGGACGCTCAATGTGTAGAGAAAGGCCGAGGTTACGGCGTTCGGGCCGTGACCGTCGGGTACGCCGAGGATCTGGGACAGGGTTCCCAGGCAGAACAACAGGCAGGCCGCGCAAAAGAACAGCAGATGGCCAAGCCGTCGGTCCCGTAGCCAGATCGCCACGAAACTCGCCGCGAAAACCAGCAGGATGGCGGGGCCGATGAGCACGAGGGGGTTGTTGGGGACGCGCATGGCGGTACGGCGGCTTTCGGCTTCCGTCGGCGGTCTGGATCGCGGCGCAGGCTTCGCACATAAGCCGATGGCCCGCAACGAGCGAAGACAAGTCAGGTTACCGCCCGGTCAACGCGGCGCGCGAAACGCCGCGTATTTTGTGTGTCGAAACCCCGCAACGGGTTTCCCCGCAGTCCCGACCGTTCGCATCATCTCCTGCGCGCCACGATGTAGGGGCAGATTTCGTTGCCCTTGGTCGCATGGCGTTCATTGACGAGAATGTCGAAGCCCGCGGCGGAGATAAGCTGGCTGAGTTCAGCTTCTTTGAAGACGTTGGCGTGAGGCGCCTTGCCGATCGCGCGCATGGCGGGCAACAAAACGAGGCGGATGAGCGGGTTCATGTCGCCGACGCAAGGCGTCTTGGTGATGAACAGCCCTTCGGCCCTGAGCAGGGCGTGGATGCGGCGCAGCGTGCCGGGCAGGTCGCGCACCAGATGGAGATAGTTGAAGCCCAGAACGGCATCGAACTGTTCGACCTCGGGCGTAAGCATCTCGGCGGTGGCGACGCGAAAGGACAGCGCCGGCCTGGGGTCGGCGGCGTGCTTTTCCTTGGCAATGGCGATCATTTCGGTGGAAATATCCGTCGCGAGATAGCTTTGTACGCCACCCGCGAGCTTGAGCGCCGTCGTTCCCGTGCCGCAACCCAGTTCCAGCACCCGGGCATGCGGTTCGAGCAGGGCGCGGGTGCGGTCCAGCGTGCGCTCATAGCCGGCCGGATCGGCAATCGCGGCGACCGCATATCGCCGCGAGGTTCGGTCCCAGAAATCGGCGTCGTTCGTTGTGCTCATGAAGGGCCCGTGCATGAATTGCGGTGCGGAACTGGCGTGAAAGACGGCGGTGTCAAAGCTTCACGGAACGGTTAGTCACCGCTGCCCTTGAATGGAGGCTGGCGCTGGCCATTTGTTGGCAGCAGAAGTCAGTATGGGCGCCCGCCGGACGGCAACGAACCCGTTCCAGTCTTGTTAGCGGGCTTTCGTATTTTCGCAATGCTGCATATAATATTGGCGTTGCTGGACGGAGTAGGACCGATGCAGCTAACCGACATGCAGCGCGAGACGCTGGGACTGATGAAACAGGCACTGACTTCTCACCGCCAGGCGGCCGAGAGGGATGGATTTGATATGCTCGCCTATCTTCTGGAAATGGCGATCATCGAAGCAGGCGACATTATGCAAAGGGGTGGCGACCTCAGCCGCGGGTCCGAATTGCTGGCTATTCTGGGGCAGGATCGTCGTCACCCCCAGTGAGCTGAACCGCTGTCCGATCCCGTCGAGGTGGATGGCCTCGACGGGATCGGATCGCTTTTCAATGCACGGGCAAGCGACGTCTAGGTCGCGTGCCCGGCCATTTTCCTGACATCGGCCGCCTGCAAGGGCTGGCCGCCGATCGCCCAGTCGCCGCCTTCCACCTCGTTGATCTTCACCCAGGTGACGCCGCGCAGCTTCTCGCCCTCCACCGACACCATCGCGTCGGTAACCTTGGCGATCATCGCCGACTTCTGTTCGGGCGTGAACACGCCCTTGATCACATGAATATCCACCAGTGGCATGAGTTGCTCCTCTCGGTTGTTTCTGCGAGAATCGCACATTCGACGGCAGCGACAAGTTCAGGAACTGAACCGGTGCTCAAGCAAGCGGAAGCCTCCGACAACCGCGACCGGATCAACATTCCCGGTGGCGAAGCCTCGCTCTACGGGCAGTTCTGCCCGATCGCCATGGCGGCCGAACTGCTGGCGACGCGGTGGACGCTGGTGGTGCTCGGCGAGATGCTGTCGGGCTCGACCCGGTTCAACGATATCCGGCGCGGCGTGCCGCGCATGTCCTCGGCGCTGCTCGCCAAGCGGCTGCGCGAATTGGTGGATGCCGGTGTTCTCGACCATGTCGATGGCGAATACACGCTCACCCGGTCGGGCCGCGACCTCGCGCCGATCATCCAGGGTATCGGGCGCTGGGCATTGCGCTGGGTCGATTCGGACTGCTCGCTGGCCAATCTCGATCCACGGCTGCTGATGTGGAACATGCGCCGCAACCTGCGGCCCGACCCGATGCCGCGCAGGCGCGTCGTCGTCGAATTCGGCTTCAATAGCCTGCCCGCCGACGAAGGCCGTTATTGGCTGATCGTGGCGCCGGGCATGCCGGTCGATCTGTGCTCGATCGACCCGGCTTTCCAGATCGACCTCCTGGTAACCGCCGATCTTCGCGCCATGACGTCGGCATGGATGGGAATGAGCAGTTTCGACGACGAGTTGCGCGCCGGCCGCATCGAGCTGGACGGCGACGCCGGGCTTGCCGCGAGTTTTACCCGCTGGATCGGCCAGAGCGGTCTGGCCAGCGCCGTCGAGCGAGCCTAGATCTCGATTTCGGTTCCGAGCTGCACGACCTGTGGCGCCGGGATGCGGAAATAAGCGGCGGAGCGCTCGGCATTGCGCTGGAGCATGGCGTAGAGCACCTCGCGCCAGAAGGCCATGCCGGCGACCTTACGCGAAGGAATGACCGTTTCGCTGCCGATGTAGAAGGAGACTTCGCCAAGGTCGACCGGCGCGATCAGGCCGCGCGACAGGCCGAGGCGCAGGCCACGCAGCACATCCGGCTCTTCCATGAAGCCATAGCGCAGGATGACACGCTCGAAATCGGGGCGCAGCGGGACAACGGTGACACGATCTTCATCCTTGATGCGCGGGGTCTCGGCACCTTGCACGGTGACGAGCATGACGCGCGTGGGGATGGCGCGGGTGTGGCGCAAGAAGATGCTCAAGGAAAGCGGGATGCCGCTGGCGGCGGAGGAGAGGAACGCCGCCGTTCCTGGCAAGCGTACCGGTTTCCGTTCTTCCATCGCGGCGAAGAAGGCGCTTTCCTCGGCGCGCAGATGCCGGCGGGCCTGTTCGGCAAGCATCTGGCCGCGCCGCCAGGTGAGCATCAGCATGGCGACCAGGATTGCCAGCAAGAGAGGATACCAGCCGCCCTCGAACAGCTTGATGGAGTTGGCGGCGACAAAGATCAGGTCGACGATGAAGAAGGCGCCATTGACCAGGATGACGAGGAAGAGGTTGTAACCCCAGTGACGGGCGACCAGCGCCGCCAACAGGGTGGTGATGGCCATCAGCAGCGAGACGGCGATGCCATAGGCGCCGGCCAGCGCGTCGGAGGAGCGGAAACCGAGCACGGCGGTGATGGTGGCGGCGCAAAGCAGCCAGTTGACCAGCGGCACATAGATCTGGCCGAACTCGTCATTCGCGGTCTGCTTGACGGTGAGGCGCGGCAGGATGCCGAGCTGCATCGACTGGCGGGCCAGCGAGAAGGCGCCCGAGATGATCGCCTGGCTGGCGATGATGGTGGCGATCGTGGCGAACGCGATGGCCGGAAAATGCGCCCAGTCCGGAACCAGATTGTAGAAGGGGTTGTTGGCTGCCGCTGGATCGCTCAGCAACAGCGCGCCCTGGCCGAAATAGTTGAGCACCAGGGCGGGCAAGGCGACGGCGAACCAGGCGAGGCGAATGGCGTTGCGGCCGAAATGGCCCATGTCGGCATACATGGCCTCGCCGCCGGTGACGGCGAGGAAGGTGGCGCCGAGCACCGCGAAGGAGACCACCGGATTGGCGTGCAACAGGAAAGTGAGCGCGACGAAAGGATTGAGCGCCGTCAGGATCGCCGGCGCGCGCAGCACTTCGACCAGGCCAAGCAGGCCGATGGTGACGAACCAGGCGAGCATGACCGGGCCGAAGAAACGACCGATCGTGCCCGTGCCGAAACGCTGGGCAAGGAACAGCGCCAGCAAAATCACCACCGTCAGCGGCACCACGACAGGGGTGAGCGAGGGGGCGGCCACTTCCAGCCCCTCGATGGCGCTGAGCACGGAAATGGCAGGCGTGATGGCGCCGTCGCCATAAAGCAGCGCGGAACCGACCAGGCCGACGACCAGCAAGACCATCTGCTGGCGGCCGCGCCGGCGGGCGCTGCCCTCAAGGATGGCGAGCAGCGCTACGATGCCGCCTTCGCCCTTGTTGTCGGCGCGCAGGATCAGCACCGCGTATTTCAGCGAAACGACCAGGATCAGCGCCCAGAAGATCAGCGACACGACGCCGGTTACGATCCAGGGCTGGCTGGCACCGCCCGGACCGCTGGCATTGATGGCTTGTGAGAAAGCGTAGAGCGGGCTGGTGCCGATGTCGCCATAGACGACGCCCAGCGCGGCCAGCGACAAGGATGGCGAGAAAACCGCCGCGCGACCGTGTTTTTCCCTCGTCATCGGCCCGTCCGCTGATGCGCACCACGATAGGGTGGAGGATGGCAGATTGCGCAGGCTCGTCAAGGAGATGGCGGGGCAGATTGCGACGGATTGCCGTCGTTGCCCGCGCTATGTTCGGTTTTGATCCTTGAGCAGAGATTCGGCGAAGAGCGGATGGTCTTGCCGGCGTTTTCGCGCCGGCTGGTCGCCACGTCGCGCCGGCGTGGCCGCTTGACGGGGCGCGGGCGGCCGCTAGCGTCCCGGCATCAAGAAACCGGGAGGAAACACGATGTCCACCATCAGGGGTAAAGCGTGGCTTGTCGCCAGCGCATTCGCACTTGTCGCCGGCACGCCGGCAGCTTACGCCGACAGCCAGGCGCTGATCCTGCGCGGCGCGCGCGTGCTGACCATGGACCAGCAGAAGCCCGAGGTGCAGGCCGTGGCGATCGTTGACGGCCGCGTTGCCGCCGTGGGTTCGGCCGACGACATGGCACCATTCCTGAAAGGGGCGACGGTCTATGACCTGCCGGCGGAGGCACTGGTGCTGCCGGGCTTCCAGGATTCGCACAACCATCTGATCTGGAGCGCGACCGAATTGCAGGACATCGACCTCAGTGGCGTTGCCGATGAGGCCGGCTTGCGCGCCGCGATCGAAAAGGGCGTGGGCAAATTGCCGGAAAACGCCTGGATTCGCGCCAGCTTGTGGGACCCGACGACGCTGCCCAACGCGTCGGCCGCCGTTCTCGATGCCATCACCGGTCCGCGTCCGATTTTCGTTGCCGCCGCCGACAGCCATTCGGCCTGGGTGAACACCGCGGCCCTGAAGGCGGCCGGCATCACCGCCGAGACCAAGGCGCCGGAAGGCGGTCGCATCGAGGTGGATGCGCAAGGCCAGCCGACCGGTCTGCTGCGCGAAAGCGCCATGTCGCTGGTCAGCAGCCTGTTGCCGGAATATCCCGACAGCCAGGTCGATGCGGGCCTCGCCAAGGCGATGGCCGAGGCCGAAAGCTATGGCATAACCGCCATCATCGATCCCGCCGCCAAGGAATGGATGCTGCGCGGCTATCAGCGCGCCGACGCGGCCGGCAAGCTCAATCTGCGCGTGAAGGCGGCCGTGCAGATCGAGGCCAAGGAAGGCGCCGCGGCCGGTGTCGCCAAGGTGCTCGACTACAAGGCGCGCTATGCCTCGCCGCATCTCGAAGTCAACGCGGCCAAGCTTTTTGTCGATGGCGTCATCGAGACCGGTACCGCGGCGTTGATCGAGGCCTATGTCGGCAGCAATCAGGCCGGCGACCTTTTGTTCACGCCGCAGGCGATGAAGGAGATTGCCATCGCCGCCGACAAGGCCGGGCTGCAACTGCACGCGCACGCCATCGGCGACCGCGCGGTGCGCGCCACGCTCGATGCCTACGAGGCGGCGCGGGTCGCCAACGGCACCCGCGACAGCCGTCACCAGATCACCCATCTCGAGCTGATCGATCCCGCCGACATTCCGCGCTTCAAGGCGCTCGGCGTGCTCGCCAATATCCAGGCGCTTTGGGCTTATCCGGACCCCTATATCGTCAACCTGACCGAGCCGAAGATCGGGCCGGAGCGGTCGCAACAGCTTTATCCATTCGGCGCGCTGAAGCAGGCAGGCGCTTTGCTGGTCGGTTCGAGCGACTGGAGCGTATCGTCGATGAATCCGCTCGAAGCCATCCAGATCGCCGTCACCCGGCAGGACATAGCCGACCCTAACGGCCGGGTGCTGACGCCGCAGCACCGTCTGGAGGTGATGGACATGATCAAGGCCTATACGGCGAATGGCGCTTATGCGGCCTTCGACGAGGCGCAATCCGGCACGCTGACGGTCGGCAAGCGCGCCGATATCGTGGTGCTGGGCCATGACGTGACCAAGATCCCCCCGACCCAGATCGCGGCGACGAAAGTGATGCTGACCCTGATCGAGGGAGACGCGGCCTATAAAGGCGAGGCTTTGCCCAAGCCGACGATGCCGTAACCAGCGGAGCTTGAACTCTTCGGGAGCGCGACCGGCTTAGGCCGGGTGCGGCTCCCGAGGCGAGTTCCTATTCTAATCGGCGAGTGTCTTGGCGTAGTAGCGCACGGCCTTCTTGCCGCCATGGATGACGGCGTCGCCGACCTCGCGAAACCCCAACGCGGCATGAAAAGCGTCGGAGGCGGGATTGGGCGGGTCGGCATTCACCTCGCAGGTGACGAGTTCGTGGCCGGCGGCCGCGGCGCGCGCGAACAGATCCTCGTAAAGCCGGCGCGCATGGCCGCGCCCGCGCGCGCTGGAGGCGACGACGACGCGGTCGACATAGACGAAGCGCGGATAGCGGTCGCGAAACCACAGAAAGTTCGGGCTGTCATAGGTGGCGTCCTGGTCGAAGGTCATCAGGAACGCCTCGAGCCTGCCGATGCGGCGTGCATGGAAAGACGCGTCGAGCAGAGCGGTGAGCCGTTCCGGTTCCAGCCAGGAGAGCTCGGCGGCGTGCTCGTTGTTGAGTTCCAGGACCGCCGGCTCGTCGGCGGCAACGACGGCCTCGATGGGGAGCGGTGCCGTCATGCGCGGGCGGCTGCGATGGTGGCGGCCACCAGCGCCTCGTCGGTGAAGGTGTTGCGGTATTCGCGGTCGAGATCGTCGCCGCCCATGCCGACATTCGGGTTGCGGTAGCGCATGGCGCTGGCCTCGTGCCTGAGCGAGGCGAAGTGCATTTCGGTCAGCCCGGTCTTCGCCCTGACCGCGCCGATATTGTCGGCGTCGAGCGCGCCGCAGCCCATGATGATGATGCGTCCACCCGCCTGCCTGACCAGCGCGGCCAGAAGATCGGCGCCCTCGATGGCGGTGTCGCGCTGGCCCGAGGTCAGGACGCGTCCGACCTTGCAGCGGACCAGGGCTTCCAGCGCCTCGGCTGCGTCGCGCGTCATGTCGAAGGCGCGGTGGCAGGTGACGGCGAGCGGGCCGGCTGCCTCGACGAGCGCGGCCATGCGGACCTCGTCGATGGCGCCATCGGCGGTCAGGCAGCCGACGACCACGCCGGCGACGCCGAGTTCGCGAAGCGCCGCGACGTCGGCCAGCATCGAACGATATTCGTCGTCGCTATAGAGAAAATCGCCGCCGCGTGGCCGCACGATGACGTGGAACGGAATTTTCGCCAGTTCCAGGCCCAGCCTTGCGGTGCCGAGGCTGGGCGTGATGCCGCCCTCGACAAGGCTGGCGCAGAGCTCGACGCGGTCGGCGCCGGCGCGCTCGGCGGCAAGCAGGCCGTCAATGTCTTCCACGCAGATTTCAATCACCGGGAGTTTTTTCGTCGGGTCGAGGCTGGCCAAGGTCGTTTCCAATTCGGGTTGAAGCGGGCGTTTTCGTTCGGGCGGAAGCTGGGGATGCCCTAGCACCGCATGGGATCAAGCGGAAGCGGGCAGGGCCGCCAAACAAGGCGGCCAGCGACCGTCCACGGGTCTTTCGGAGGGGGACGTTTTCCCGTCCCGGTCCCCGGTTCGGTGTTTTGTTCAGCATTTATTGTGGAGACAGCGAATGCCGCCGTACCCGCGCCACGGTGATCTTTCTATGGTCGCCGTTGCAAATCACCACGGGACCAAGATGCAGACAGAGCAGAAGATCGCAGCCGCAATCGCCACCGAGATCGGCGCGGCCACCGCCCAGGTCGTCGCCGCCGTCACACTTCTGGACGAAGGCGCGACGGTGCCGTTCATCGCCCGGTACCGCAAGGAGGTGACCGGCGGCCTCGACGACACGCAGCTGCGCAATCTTGCCGAACGGCTCGGCTATCTGCGCGAATTGGAAGCGCGCCGTGTCGCCATTTTTCAGGAGATCACCGGGCAGGGCAAGATGAGCGACGAGCTGGCGCTCAAGATCGCCGGCGCCGTCACCAAGGCCGAACTGGAAGACCTTTATCTGCCGTATCGGCCGAAGCGCCGCACCAAGGCCGAGATCGCGCGCGAGCGGGGGCTCGGGCCGCTCGCCGAGGCATTGTTGGCGGACCGTTCGCTCGATCCGCACAAGACGGCGGAAGCCTATGTGGCGGGCGAAGTGGCCGACGTGAAGGCCGCACTTGAAGGCGCGCGCGACATCATCGCCGAACAATTGGCCGAAGACGCAACGCTGATCGGCGCTTTGCGCGACTATATGAAGCTCAATGCCGTCGTCACCTCCGCGGTGCTGGACGGCAAGGCAGAGGCCGGCGCCAAGTTCTCCGACTATTTCGCCTATTCCGAAAAATGGTCGACCGTGCCGTCGCACCGGGCGCTCGCCATCCTGCGCGGCCGCAACGAGGACATTTTGTCCATCGCCATCGAAGTGGATGCCGATATCGCTTCGCCGAACAAGCCGGTGGAGCACAAGGTGGCGGCGACGCTGCGGATCGGCAGCGGCGCGGCCGACCAATGGCTGCGCGACGTTGCCGGCTGGACCTGGCGGGTCAAGCTTTCGCTGCAACTGTCGCTCGACCTGATGCGCGAATTGCGCGAGCGCTCCGAGGAAGAGGCGATCCGCGTCTTCTCGCGCAATCTCAAGGATTTGTTGCTCGCCGCTCCCGCCGGCTCGCGCCCGACGCTCGGCCTCGATCCGGGCATTCGCACCGGGGTCAAGGTGGCGGCGATCGACCAGACCGGCAAGCTGGTGGAGACGGCGACCATCTATCCGTTCCAGCCGAAGAACGACGTGCGCGGCGCCCAGGCCGAGCTGGCCAGGCTGATCGTCAAGCACAAGATCGAGCTGATCGCCATCGGCAACGGCACGGCCAGCCGCGAGACCGAGAGGCTGGTGGCCGAGCTTCTGGCCGACATGCCGGCACCGACGCCGACCAAGGTGATCGTCTCCGAGGCGGGCGCCTCGGTCTATTCGGCGTCGGAGACGGCGGCGGCCGAGTTCCCCGGTCTCGACGTGTCGCTGCGCGGCGCCGTCTCGATCGGGCGGCGCCTGCAGGATCCGCTGGCGGAGCTGGTCAAGGTCGAGCCGAAATCGATCGGCGTCGGCCAATACCAGCACGATGTCGACCAGTACCGGCTGGCCAAGGCGCTGGATGCGGTGGTGGAGGACGCGGTGAACGCCGTCGGCGTCGATCTCAACACCGCCTCGGTGCCGTTGCTGACGCGCGTTTCCGGCCTTGGCCAATCGATCGCCGAGGCGATCGTGGCGCGCCGCGACGCCGACGGTCCCTATGCCAGCCGCGCCGACCTGCTTTCGGTGCCGCGGCTCGGCGCGCGCACCTTCGAGCAGTGCGCCGGCTTCCTGCGCATCCGCGACGGTGCGGAGGCGCTCGACGCCTCGTCGATCCACCCGGAGGCCTATCCGGTGGCGCGCAAGATCGTGGCCAGCTGCGGCCGCGACATTCGCGCGCTGATGGGCGACAGCACCTCGCTGCGCAAGCTCGATCCAAAACTGTTCGTCGACGAACGGTTCGGCCTGCCGACGGTGAAGGACATCCTGCTCGAATTCGAGAAGCCGGGCCGCGACCCGCGCCCGGATTTCAAGACGGCGACCTTCGCCGACGGCGTCGACGACATCAAGGATTTGAAGCCCGGCATGCTTCTGGAGGGAACCGTCACCAATGTCGCCGCCTTCGGCGCCTTCGTCGATATCGGCGTGCACCAGGATGGGCTGGTGCACGTCTCGCAGCTTGCCGACCGCTTCGTGAAGGACGCGCATGAGGTGGTGAAGGCCGGCGACGTGGTGAAGGTGCGGGTCGTCGAGGTCGACGTGGCGCGCAAGCGCATCGGCCTGACCATGCGACGCGACGGTCAGGCACCGGAACGCTCGACACCGGCGGCGAAACCGGCACCCGGCGGCGGCAAGAACCACGCCAGCAAGCCGGACAATCGAGGCGGCCAGTCGCAACAGGGTTCGTTCGGCGCGGCGCTGTCGGAGGCGCTGCGCAAGCGCTGAGAAAACCGGCCTTTTACGACGGCTCCGGCGTTCGCCGGGTAGAGCGATCGCGGCACCAGGTTTGCACCGGCGTGGCGATTGGCCTATGTGAGCGGGCATCAACGGGCAGTCGTCGATACGTGAACACCAACGCAAAATCGGGCGGGCAGGGCGCCTATGGCGATCATCGCCTGTCCATCGCGCCGATGATGGACTGGATGGATACTTAAATAAATTCAGCTAGTTATGAGATGTTGTGTGCAAAAAGCGCACACGAAAGTTCTGCTTCTCTTCTTTTTTCGTTCCCACGAAGGAGCCGCCGACAGGCCTTTTCGGACGCTCTCCTGCCGACGATATTTGCCGCTCCTATGCGGAATGTTCGCCGGAATATCCGTGGACTTCATTGTCCGCTGCGGTGTCCAGTTTGCCTGGGGTTCTTGGAAGCTTTTCGAACTTTCTGGCTGGTGCCGCCAGCCGAATTATCCGGGCTAGTGGAGGAAATCAGGCTTGATTGACCTGCACACGGTCTAGCGATGTTAGAAGCAAGTTTGGCACCGCTCGACGGCAGAATGATTTCCGCTGACTGATTGTGCGGAGCCCTATCTTCCTAATAACGCTTCCAACGACTTGGCGCCGGAAGACTGAGTATCGAGTGTCTGGACCCTTAGCGGAAGGCGAAGTCAGTCGGCTTCGCGCAATTTGTGCGAGACGAGGGCAACGCCTATTTTCCATATCTAAGCGTCTAAGGGCAAATCGACTTCGTCAAGATCGCAAATAGCCCAAAACTGAACTCGGCGATGGAACCTGCAGGTAGGCCAAAAGCGTGATCGTTGGTTTTGACGGGTAGTGCCGCAAAGCACATTTTTGCCTTTCGGCGCGCACTGCCTGAAGGCTGTCGCGCCGAAAAGATGATGGAGGGGTGCGCACTCGAAGTGAAGGGTCTATTTAGAGGGGTGCAACCTTCCACGAAAGCACATGATATGCAGCCGACCAACCGGGGTTTGTCTGCGAAAAAAACACGATGGCTGGACCAACCTTGTTTCGATTTGTGATGTGGTCCGTGGCGGAGACGCTATATGCGTCCGAGAAATTCTGACCATCTCTAGAGAACGACCAAACGAAATTTGAGCCGTTGTAGGTCAATCTCGACCAAATCGGAGATGAAGGCGCTGGCAATCCCGTATCTGAAAAAGCACTATCGTTGGAGTAGCTATCGAACCCGGTTCCACCGGACATTTTCAAATAGTCAAATCTATATGCACTGTTTCCGTTGGCGCTTATGCCGAACGTGATGGTCCGGCTGTTCGCAACGTCCCTGACGGCTATCCCTGGTAAATTGTATGTGGACAATGGGCCTGAATACACTGTCAGCATTGTGGCTTGCCAATTCCCGGATGGCGCATCGACTTCTGCCATCATCGCACGGTTGTTCGCTACCGTGCTTGCCGTGAGTGCCATGCCTCTGGAGGTTGCGGTAATAGCTGCGCCTACTGGCGCAGTGGTCGATGTTGTTAGAGCAAAATTCGCCGCGATTGGCTTTGCCACTGCAGAATAATTCAACCAATCGACATCCCCGCCGCTACCACTCCCTGTGGTTGCAATCGTGATGCTTCCTGGGCCATTTAGGATCGCAATTCCTGGCCCCGCGGTAATAGCACCCGCTTGCGGGGGATGACCACTGGAGCCAATGAGAACCTGACCATCGGTCAATGGGGTAACTCCACCAAAACCACCGGTCCCGTTGTTGAATTGGATGGAATTTTGCTGCCCACCAGGTGCAATGTTGGTCACGCAGTTCCCAAGGGCATTGAAATTCGCCATCACTTGCGTGGCGTCAGCAACTTGTCCATTCGTCAATTGGTTCGGTAGAACGCATTGGCCGAATGCTGCCTTCGTAGCAACGAGGACCGTGCCAAAGGCAAGAGCGAAATTGATCTTCCTCATCGTCGCAAACTTCCTCGAATTGGATACTAATTTAGGCTGACAAGTGTCCAGGACAGAACTTGCTGCGATACGGGCCATGTAGGGTATACAGGTTCGGAGAAGAGAATCGCTGGTCCGACACGATCGACGTTTACGAGATAATCGTCCGCTGCCGCCGAGTAAGCGGTTACAAAGAACTGACCGTCGCGAGAGAAAGCCCACGACAGGGTCGTGCCGTCGTAGGTAAGGCGGGTCCAAAGTGGCTCGGATGGCGCGGGCAATCCGATGTCCTGAAAAGTGGCTGCCGTGCCAAGGAGGCGATCCAGTCCTGATCCGCCAGAGGACCTTAGATAACTGAAGCGATAGTCGTTTTGTCCCAGCGCTCCAATTCCAAACTCAACTGCGCGATTGTTGACGGAGTCCCTGACCGCAATTGCAGGAACACTGGAGTTTGATGCTGCCCCCGTATAGGCGGTGAGCATTGTTGCCTGCCACTTTCCGCTCGGGGCGGGAGTTTCGGCCATCATCGCTGTGTTGGCGGCCCCTCCCGTCGCAGTCATTGCAAACCCACGCACAGTGGCCGTAATCCCAGCACCGCTTGGAGGCGTTGTCGATGTGCGGAGGGAAAAAGCGGCGACTGACGGCCGGACGACGGCAGCTGAATTGAGCCAGTCAACAGCGGTTTCGTTGCCGCCGCTGGGAGCTGCAATGATGATTCCGCTCGGCGAAGATTGGATGTTTATTCCAGTTCCGGCTGTAAGGGTCGAGTTCATTGGGAGGGCGCCTGTCGACCCGATCAATAATTGCCCATCGGACAGTGTATTGGTTCCTCCAAAGCCGCCAGAAGAGTCTCGTACCTGAACAGAATTGGCAGAGCCGGCAGGAGAGTTTTTGACAATACAGTTGGAGACCGCGGAGAAGTTATTGTTCACCGGGGTTGCGTCTACGGGCTGGCCATTGATGATCGCGCTCGGCATCGGGCAATCCGCAAAGGCAGAAGATGTTGAAATAACAAAGCCGCCTAATAGCGCGACCGCAGGTACAAAACGCAAAATGACTTGCATCTGTCACCTCAATTCGGATGGATAGCGCGAGTAGCTACAATTAATTTGAAGATGTCAAGTATCAAAATTGAAGATTGTCGGATCATGGCAATGGTAAGAATAAAAGTTTATTGAATACAAAATTTAAATAACCAAAACAATTGGACTAATAAATTTTCTATGCTGGATTAACTAATTCAATTTACGAAACTACTCACCGTTGTTAGACGTTGAGCGTCTTCAATGATGAATTGGCATTCAATCCTGACTGGCTAACCCGTATTGGCTAAGCTTTTCTGGGGTGGATATTCGCTGGCGCATTTCGTTAAATTCGTTGGATTGGCAACCTTGTAGCATTTCAACCGGAGGCGGCGCATGAATGCACGCTTGAGAGTTCAATGCTTCTCATTGTCGGTTTTATTTATTTCTGCAGCCATGGGGTCGGCCGCTGCAGATCAATCTGGCGTTTCATTTAGCTACGATCCGGCCGGGCGCCTGGTGACAGGTTTTTACAATCAACTGCGGTGTCTGGTTTATGGTTATGACCCCGCCGGAAATCGAACGTCACAGGTTTTGGTCACCAAGGCTGCAGCACCTCCGGTGTGGGGTGTCGCGCAATGGAACGGTTTCTCCTGGACATCCGGGATGCTCAACCCTGTGTGGGGAGTGGGCAACTGGGGGTGCTTGAATTGGACAAGCAACTAAAGGGGCGCGGTAACCGCACTCTTTGACGACCACCCACGTTCCGTAGGCTGCGGCCGCGACATGTTCAATGTGGGTCTGTCTTATTTGCACATGAGGGTCGGAATGAGATTGATACGGCAATTCTTCGTCCTCGCTGCGTTGCTGGCGTCATTTGCCGCACAGAGTGCGGTTTTGGCGGCGCCGATCGTGTCACCCACTGAGACAGCCGCTGTGTCAAAGCCCAGTTCTTTGACCGAGGCGATGCGAGTTGCGCGTTTCGAGGAACCGCTCGTGGCGACTGAAGCCACCAGTTCTGCCGAAGATGCAGCCTTGCGGCATGCCTTGAATGCCTACAATCAGAGGACAGATCTGGCCAACTACGGCGATTTGGTCGCGTTCCTGGAATCCAACCCGCACTCCCGCTGGGCATCCGCGATTTGGGCCAACCTTGGGCTGTCTTACCTCCACGATGGCCACTTTTCGAAGGCGATCCACGCCTGGCAGTCTGCATGGGTCGCAGGAAAGAGTTCGAGGGAGCCGCGCGCCAGGGCATTGGTTGATCGAGCCGTTGGAGAGCTTGCACAGCTCTACGCAAACTTGGGCAAGACAGACGAGCTCGCAGCGCTGTTTCGCGACATCGGGGATCGTCCAATTGCAGGCTCCGCAACGGAGACAATTCAAAGTGCAAGCGAGCAACTGGCGCTTACCACGCGGGATCCGCGACACCTGTTCATCTGCGGTCCCCTTGCGCTGAAGCAGTTGCTGTTGGCTCGCAAGGTCAGCTTTGAGAAGGCTGATCCTCTGCAGTGGTATAAAGCCGGGCCCAACGGAACCAACTTGGCCGAAGTCGGTCGTCTCGCCGACGATGCCGGATTCGCGCATCGGCTGGTCATACGCAGGCCGGGTGAGCCAGTTCCCGTTCCGTCAATCGTGCATTGGAAAGTAGGGCATTTCGCAGCCATCGTTGGTGAGGCGAACGGAAGATACCACGTTAGGGATTCTGTGTTTTCCGGAACTGACCTCTGGGTGACCAAGGCTGCGCTGGATACCGAGGCAAGTGGATATTACCTTGTTCCGCAAGATTTGGACCCCGCCAAACAATGGCGGGATGTCGAACCCTTTGAAGCCGCTTCGGTTTGGGGGAAGGGGCCGACCAATGGTGACAGACCAGGTGGCAACAATGATCCAGATGCCAACGGCGGCGGTGGTGGCGGTGCTGGCGGTGGCGGTGGTGGCGGTGCTGGCGGCGGCGGTGCTGGTGGTGGCGGTGCTGGTGGTGGCGGAGGTGCTGGTGCTGGCGGACGTGGACCTAATGGCGGCTGTGGCCTGTGTTTCTATAACATCAAAGAAGCGAGTGTCGCGGTCACGATCACCGATCGGCCAGTGGGCTACAATCCACCAATTGGCCCGTCGGCGATGGTCGAGATCAGCTACAATCAACGGCAGGACAGCCAGCCCGCGAACTTTAACTTCTTCAACATCAGTCCAAAATGGTCGTTGAACTGGCTGAGCTATGTAACGGATGATCCGACGAATCCAGGCGCCAACGTCTCATCCTACCTGCGAGATGGGACCACGTTCTTCTATCTCGGCTACCAGGCTAGGAACGGAAGATTTGCTGCGCAGGATGGCGATGGATCCATCTTGGTACGCGCGTCTGGTTCTCCAATCACCTACCGCCATCTCATGCCTGACGGTAGCGTTGAAATCTATGCGCAGTCTGACGGGGCCGCTGCCTATCCTCGGCGAATTTTTCTGAGCAGGGTGATCGATCCGCAAGGCAACGCGGCCACTCTGAATTACGATGGCCAGTTCCGGCTTATTTCACTGACCGATGCTGTCGGGCGCTTAACCACATTTAGTTATGAGTTGGCGACATCCCCTTTGCTCATAACCAAGATCACGGATCCCTTTGGGCGCAGCGCTGTTCTGGCATATGACGGAAACGCGCGCCTGAAATCGATCACTGACACGATCGGCCTGACATCGAGTGTCAGCTATGATGACAACTCCCTCATCAACGCCCTGACGACTCCCTATGGCACCACAAAGTTCGCCTACACTGCCCCGGGATCAAGTGGCCCGCCTCGTTTCGTTGAAGTAACGGACCCGCTAGGCTACCACGAACGTGAAGAGTGGCTTGAGCCTGCGCCCATTCCCGAGAGCGATCCGGCGGCGACCGTGCCGCAAGGAATGCCGCTCGCCCCGCTCAATCAATACCTAAAGTATCGAAACAGCTTCCATTGGGACAAGGATGCCTACGTCGCGGCAGGATGCACCTCTGGCGGCGGCTGCGACTATACCAAGGCTAGAATCCGGCACTTCGTTCATATGCCGGACACCTCGATCAAAGGGACGGCGATCGAGAGTGTCAAATACCCCTCTGAAAATCGGATCTGGTATAACTATCCGGGTCAATCCCTCAGTGCTTACGGGGGAACTTTTGGCAAACCGATCGCGATCGGGCGGGTGTTGGATGACGGAACCAGCCAGGTCAGCCGCTATTCTTACGACACGGGTGGCTTTTTCAATCTCACCCAGGCGATCGATCCAATTGGGCGGACAACGAACTATACATACGCCAACCAGATTGACCTGACCTCTATCAGCCAGACGACTGAATTCGGCGTTCAGCAAACCATCGCGCAGTACGTTTACAACACCCGTCATCGTCCGGTGATCTATACGGACGCTTCCGGACAAATTACCACTTACACGTATAACAACGCAGGGCAGCTAACCTCGGCCACGAACCCTCTCGGCGAGAAGACGAGCTATCGATACAACGCGTCCAGCCGGCTGATCGAGGTTATCAACGCCAACAATGCGACCGCAGCGTTCTACACCTACGATAGCTTCGAGCGGATAAGGACATTCACGGACTCAGAAGGGTGGATCGCAACCTACGATTATGATGCCGCAGATCGCCTAACAAAGATTGCTTATCCTGATGGCACAAGCGATCAGTACGCCTACGACAAGCTCGATCTCGCATCTTATCGTGACCGTGAAGGCCGCCAGTGGACATATCGTTATGATGCCAATCGGCGATTGACATCGGTGACAGATCCGCTCGGCCAACGCGTGCTGTTTGGCTATAGTCGCATTGGCAATCTCTCGAGCCTCACCGATCCTAAGAACAACATCACACGTTGGTCCTACGATGTGGAGGGTCGGCTCAGCCAGAAGACCTATGCAGATAATGGTACGCTCACCTATACGTATGAAAATACAACGAGCCGCCTCAGGTCCACTCTCGACGCACTTGGGCAATCAAAACAGTACAGCTACACCGGCGACAATCAAATTGCAGCTATCAGCTATCTGAACGCCATACACTCAACACCAAATGTAGTACTCGCCTACGATCCGTATTTCCTGCGCCTGGCTTCAACGACGAGTAACGGCAGCACGACATCCTATGATTACTACCCAGTAGGTTCATTGGGCGCTTTGAATCTCAAGCAGGAGGGTGGGCCGCTAGCCGATAGCACGATCGAGTATGCCTATGACGCATTGAACCGGGTAGCCACGCGCACCGTCCAGGGGGCGGGTGCTGAGACGTTCGGGTATGATGTCCTTGGGAGGCTAACCTCTCACGCTAGTGACCTTGGTTCGTTTACTCTCGGCTATCTGGGTCAAACAGCCCAGATCACGTCGCGAAGGCTTGCAAGCAGTACACTGGCAACGAGTTGGAATTACCTGCCCAACTCTGGCGATCGACGGTTGTCTCAAATCAGCAATGTCGGTCTCTCGGTCGGCCAGTACTCGACATACGATTATGAACCGCCCCGGGTTTGCCGGAGGCTCCAACTTCCAAATAGGATGGAGCCATGACGAGCAAAACGACGAACAAGTTTTCCCCTGAGGTGCGCGAGCGTGCGGTGCGGCTGGTGTTGGATCACGAGGCCGATCATTCCTCCCGCTGGA